>JAGCRL010000081.1 GCA_017964705.1 Alphaproteobacteria bacterium | reverse complement strand
GTGTTGGACAATATTTCAAAAGCGCGTAATGCCGTTTCAAAAATTAATGAAATTGTCGGCAACAAATATGCAGATGTTGAACAAAACATAGAGAATGCATTATATAGTTTAAACGATGCTGTAGATCAAATCGAAAAAATTTCTTCTGATGTTTCTCTTAATCAAAATGAGATAGATAATATAGAAACAAGATTATTTGCTTTACATGATTTAGCTAAAAAACACCGAACAGAAATAGACTTGCTTCCGGAAAAGTTAAAAGAATTATCAATGGCTCTTCAAACTTTGCAAACAGGAGAATACCAAATAAAAGAAATGAAGCAAAAAGTAGAAGCTTTGCGTAAAGATTATATAAATAAAGCTAAACAACTAAGCAAAAATCGCCAAAAAGCAGCGAGCAGTCTGGATCAAGCTGTTATGAATGAGTTACCTCCTTTAAAAATGGAAAAAGCCGTTTTTAAGACAATAATAACAGAAAAACCAGAAGAATTATGGTCAGAAAACGGCTTGGATAATATTTGTTTTGAGGTTTCAACCAATCCCAACACTCCGATGGGGCCATTAAACAAAATAGCATCAGGAGGAGAACTCTCTCGATTTATGTTGGCCTTAAAAGTAAATTTAGCATCACAAAGCCAAGAAGAAACACTTATTTTTGATGAGATTGATGCTGGTATTGGTGGAGCAACGGCAGAAGCTGTTGGAGAAAGATTATCACGATTAGCTCAAAAAGAGCAGATTTTTGTGGTAACGCATTCTCCGCAAGTAGCAGCATTTAGCAACGAGCATTTCAAAGTTGAGAAACACACTGCAAATAATATAACAACAACAACTCTAACAAAATTAAATGAAAAAGGAAAAGTTGAAGAAATTGCCCGTATGTTAGCCGGTGAAGTCATTACCAATGAAGCACGTGCCGCAGCAAAAGTTTTATTAAACAAATAAATGCAGCTCAAATTAGATTAAAAATAAATTTTTATCTGGCCAATCCCAATGGGGTAAATGTAAAACGAATATCTTTCCATTCATTATAGCGAGAACCGTTTTGTCTGGCTAAAACATTAAAGACTTGGTGAACTTCCTGTGCAATGTGTATTGCTCTCTCTGCACTATCTGCTAAAGCTCGGAAATAAGCATCCGAACGATAACGACGCATATCGTCTATTTCAACAGACTGGATAACACCTTCTTTTGTAAGTTTAACGTTAATAACCACTTCTATATTTCGGTCATCTTTACCACCGGCTATGGTTTTCCAGCTTTCTTGAATTTTAGATTTTACAAAGTCAATACCGGAAACAGATAATTCACTAAAGTAAGAGCCCTTGCTGTTTCCACCTTCAATGCCCATATTATTTACAGGCTCGTTATAAGGAATTTGCGCAGGAGCATCTTCTTCCCCTATTTGCTTCTGTAAATCATCAACAGAATTCATTAAACTTTCTAAAGGATTGGCTTTTTTTACCTCTTTCGGTTTGTCTTGGGTTGGAGTTGTTTGCTTAGGCTTTTCATTTGTTTTAGTTTTTTTATCCGGCTCCGGTTTTTTATCCGGTTTTACTTGAGGTTTCTTTTGAGGAATTGGCGCAGGTTTCTTTTTCTCAACAGGCTTTTTATCCTCTTCTTTTCTAGGATCTTCTTTAGATTCTTCCATTTTAGGAGCATCTTCTATTAAGGATGGATTTTTAATATCCGGCTTTTCTATAATCGGTTCCGGATCCGGCTCTTGTTCAGCAATAGGCTCCGGTTTTGGTTCTGGTTGTTTAGATGCAGCGTTTTCAACCACTGGCTTTTCTTTTCTGGTTGCAACTTTTCTTTCTTCTCCGCGAACAGCTTTTTCCGGAAGGTTTGTTGTATCGGAAATAACTACATTGTCTAAATCAACAAAAATAGGCGGTTGATCTTCAAAATCATGTTTACTTTTAAAATAAGGCAAGTCGAAAATACACAACAGTAAAACTGCTATGTGCAAAACAACGGATTTAATGAGGTATTTTCTTTGCATGAATAATCTTTCTATTTTTGTTGTCGACGTGCTTCAGTTTTTAAACCAACCTTACTAAAACCAGCCTCTTTAAGCATAGCCATTAAGCCAATAACACTCCCGTAAGCAGAAGAAGCATCGCCGGAAATAGTTATTGTTACTTCTTGGTTTTCTCCTTTGATAGCCATAATTTTATCAATAATTGTATCTGGCTCAATAACGCTTTGACCGATATAGTAGGCACCATCTTTATCAACACTAATATTAATAGACGTTTCCTTACCATCTAAGGTTCCTCCGCCTACTTTAGGAAGTTCCAGTGGAATTCCGGAAGTCATTAACGGTGCTGCCACCATAAAGACAACCAATAAAACCATCATAACATCCATTAAGTTGGTCATATTAATATTAGCATTACGGCGACTGTTCTTTCTTATATTTTTACCATGGACGACCATTCTTATTCTCCAGCCATTTCTGCCCTAATAGCGGTATCATCAATTTCGCGAGATAAAATACTTGAAAACTCAGCTAAAAAATTATCCAAAGTTTTGGCATAACGCTCAATATCAGAAGTAATAATATTATATGCAACATAAGCAGGAATTGCCGCAATCAAACCAAATGCTGTTGTAAATAATGCTTCAGCAATACCCGGGGCAATAGAGGTCAAAGAATTACTTTGAGTTTGGGCAATAGCATTAAAACATGAAATAATTCCCCAAACCGTTCCAAACAATCCTACCAATGGGGCAACAGAACCGGTAGATGCCAAAAATCCCAAGTGATTATCTAATTCATCTAATTCTTTATCCATAGAAACCATCATTGCTTTTTCGATTCGCTGTTGCAAAGAAACACCTCTTAAGCCTCTATCTGTTTTAGATTTCATGATGTTTGTTCTTCTCCATTCTTTCATTGCGGCAACAAACATAGCAGACATAGGGTCTTGTGGGTTTCCAATAGAATCATACAGCTTATCCAAAGAGCCGCCGGACCAAAAACGTTCTTCAAACAATTTAGAAAGCTTTTTGACTTGGCGTAATGTATTAAATTTTTCAAAAATAATCGCCCAAGACCAAATTGATGCGGCGATAAGACCAATCATAACTGCTTTTGTAATAAGGTCAGAAGACCAAACCATACTCCACATAGATAATTGATTAGCAACTTCACTTGCAGCTTGTGTATCCATAGTATTCCTCGTTTATTTATTAAGTGAACAATTCTCTGACTATACCTTTTAACATATAAATGTAAAAAAACAACTAATCAAAACAAAAAAAAGAATCGTTTTCAATGGGGGTTGAAAACGATTCTTTTTCTCAGAGACAGCTTGCCAGCCATAAAAGCAGATGGTAGCCGTAGTATATGCACATTCCCCCAACAACTAGGATGATGGTAAGACCAAGTCCTTTCAGGAGGAGGGGCCCTGTTATTTTGTGCCATCCGGTGACCCAAAAGACCACAAACAGCACAAAAAACAGAACTTTTTTCAATGGTATCCCAAAGCTGTGAAGCCAAGAGAGCTGCAATCCGGTCTTGCTGAGAAGCCAGACTGCTACCCATGCGCAGAGTGCTGCCCACAGGAATTTAAAAATAATCTCTTTTACCATAATAATAATAATTAAATAATGTGTTTTCTAGACAAAATATAGCATATTTTCGCAAAAAAAGCAATAAAAAACGGGAAAATTACTTATCATCAGAATCAGTAAGATTTTCATCCCAACGGATTCGTTCTGCACATTCTTTACCATTTGATCCGGTTATTTTACATTTATTAATATCAATATCCGGCGCACCAGTCAAATTATAACAAATATCTCCGGTTGTCCGAATAGCATGTGTAGCAGATTTGTTTGGATTAATGTTTCTAAATATAAAAGCAAAAGAATGGTTTTTATAAAGCAAGTTAAGACCTAAAACTTTGATATAACGTGTAAGATTAGATTTTAATGTTACTGTAAAAAAGCAAACAGGTTGATTTAAGGAGTTTTGCCCAATAACGAAACTGTTTCTTGTTATGCCAACAAGAATATCTCCTTCCAGAGGAGGTAAAGCCTTTTCTTTAACTTCCGGATTGCTTTTAATATCGGTAATATCAATATAGGATGCAACACGATCCATAGCATCATCAAATGTTTTTATTTTTGTTATATCTCTATCTTCTTCTGAATAATCGCTAAAAAGTTCATTAAATAAAGCTTCATCCTTATCGGTTTCATCTAAAGTAGCTCCTTTTTTTACAGGTTCATCATCAAGAACTTGCGCAGACAATGAAATAGCATAACAAAAAAAACAGACAGAAAATAAAAATAAGAAACGAACTATTTTCATTTAGTACCTTAAAACTAGTTAATTTCTGCCAAAGCAGTATCTGAAGACCCTAAATTTTCGACAATTTTCTTTATAACAACATCTATATCTGCAAGGTCGTTTGTAATAGTTGCATCTTGCTGAGCAACAATCTCTGTTGCAGATAGTTTTTTAAATTGACCAAAATATTCAGGGTTGGAAGTGTTAACAAACTGGAACAATTGAGAACATTCTTTATTATTGATACCAACAGCATTCATGTTGTCAATGTTTCTAACAATATCACAAGGAGAAACGCGATAAGAAGCGTTACCCAACATTAAATAACATTTTTCGCTATCTACGTGAGAACGAATAGAAATTTGTTTATCTGCACCAAAAGCACTAATTGCAATTGATGTCTGTAAAGAAACAGCCCCGGCATCACTACCTATAAATTCTTTTTGTTTAGAATATTCTTCTGCATCTAAATAAGCGGCCATATAATTATCAAATCTAAAGCGCTCATCAACAACATCATTCCATTCCAAATTAAGGGTGAATGAACGGAAATTAATAGACGTTCTATTATATAAAGTTACAGAAAAATCACACCCGGTAACAACACCATCTTTCATAACCGGATCTATTTCATGAACCTTAAAAATAACGGCATTATTCCGAGTTGAAGGTTCTTTTTGGGTGGCGGTATCTGCAGCAAATACAGATGTAGATGCTAAAGCAACACAGCCACATATCAAAACAGATAAAATTTTAATATATTTTTTCATGCCAAAACCCCATATACTTGATTTATGAGAACATAATAAATAAAGATAGTTTAATTTTTATTAATTAAAACAAATTATTTTAGTTCTGCAAGTTTTCTTTGTAATCTTATCAAATCTATCCAAGCTTTTGATTTTTGTGCAGCACTGCGAAGCAAATATGAGGGATGATAGGTTGCTAATACCGGAATGTTTTTATCTTCTGTTGAATACTCTAACCACTTTCCTCGTGCACGAGAAATAGATTCTGTATAATCCATAACAGATTTCAGGGCGATTCCCCCTAAAAGTAAAATTACATCCGGTTGAATTAACTCAATTTGCCTTTTCAAAAAAGGTAAACAAACAGCGACCTCTTCATCGGTGGGAGTGCGATTCCCCGGTGGTCTCCAAGGCAAAATATTAGTAATATAACAATCCTCACGCCGACAATGTATAGCCTCGAGCATTTTATCTAAAAGCTTACCACAACGACCGACAAAAGGGCGTCCCAAACGGTCTTCATCTGCTCCGGGAGCCTCCCCTATAAGCATAAGCTTAGCTTTAGGGTTACCTTCTCCCAAAATTGTTGACGCCGCCGTATTTTTTAAATTACACCCCTCAAAAGATAAAAGCATTTGCTTAAGCTCTTCCAAAGAAGAAGCTTTTTTACAGATATCGCGAGCATTATTTAAAACAACAGAAGTGG
>JAGCRL010000080.1 GCA_017964705.1 Alphaproteobacteria bacterium | reverse complement strand
GGCTACAGCATCATCTCAATCACCGATGGTAAGTACACCACCAAGATTGAGATCCAGCTCGCCCAAAAAAGCATTGCCGTTGATCGCAAGGATCTCGGCAAATCCACCAGAACATTTGAAAGTGATATCGCCAAAAGCGAGAAAGATTCCACCAGTGTCACCATAACAAGAACTCACAAGTTCAGTGACACTCAGAGCTCTCAGGCAACAGGAAAGAATTGGCATGATCCTAATGCTACCTTCTATGTGGAAGCAGTAGACATTACTTGCAACGAAGAAACTTCCTCTACAAAAGTAGATGAAGAAGGAAATGTCTATCGTATCATCCCGACCTATCCGGTCAAACTTCGGTACATACAAGGCGGTAATGAATTAAAAACAATAACCATCGATGCAAATCCCTGGTATTTACAAACTGCCAAAGATGCCAAAATTGACGACAAAGCCATTGTCAGCATTGACAATCAACTCGGTAGCAGCACAGCAGACGTAACCGTTGCAACAGACGCTTCGTTTACTTCTAATACAAGCATCAAACTTGCTAAACGATACGTATACGTCGACAAAGACCAGTTCGGAAAACTGACTGTCACGTCCGGAACACCGAGCACCTCCAACATCAATAATACCGACAGTATCGGCAATTTGATTACCGCAACTGACAAGGGTTCTGATGGACAGGTAATCAATTTGCATATCCGCAACATGCATCACAAAAATGCAGAATGGTGGTATGCTGTTTCGGAGACAAAGTATGTAGATTACAAGGCTGAGTTAGTTAACGACTCAACTTACAAGATTACTCTCAATTACAATGGCAAATACAGCCACTCCAAAGAGAGCAGTAAGTCAGGCAGTTTCGCTCAGAATCCGTACTACTATCAGATTCTCAAAGCAGAACCACAGCAGCTCACCTACCAAGTTGATACTTGCTACATCTATGATGGCGGAGCCAACTCCGGCTCAATCTTGTACATGTACAAGATCACTCGTTCGGACGGCAAGAAGTTCAACGGAACGGAAGAAGTTGCTTGGTCAGGCAATGTCGCCGGTAGAAACGTCTTTGGTGTAACCAAAGCCGAAATAACCGACCGCAAAGACAGTAGCCAAGACTGGCCCAACTTATTCGAGACAAAGAACCGCAACAATTGCAAAATTGAGACCACTGCCTATAAGACATATCGCTACGAGCGGTATTTTGCTAGTTCTGGCAGTACGCCTATTTCGGCTATCTGTGAATTCAAGTTCGTTACCTCCAAGGTAACCTTCACTGATCCCGACACAGGATGGACACTGGTCAGCAAAGAGTTCACACCGAGTGTGAGTATCACAAAGGATGAAATTGGTCAGGACTCCTCAGCACCATCAACGCTGAAGGACGACCAAACCGGCCATACCTATTCCTACCTTGGCACCCACACCTTAAGCGTGAACTGCAAGCTGAACAATCAGATTTTCCACAAATCAACCGGAAAGTCTAATCTTTATAAGTACTAACCTCGCTGTAAAGCCTTTCCAAAGCCCGCCCTCCAAGAGAGCGGGCTTTTTTTATACCTGCAAAAACCTTTGTGCATTAGTGTTAAGCTGGTATGCCAGTTCTTCTTTATCCATACCTGCAATTTCTGCTAATCGCGCCAAATTGTTTTGCACCTCTTTAAGATAATTCTCATCCTTCATCCGATATGGCGCATCCGTTTCAAAAAGTATCCGTTCCTTCGGCATATTAGCCCACATTTGCCGCGCTTTTTCTTGCCTTAAAAACAATTCTCCCAAACCGATATAACCGTCGGTGCGATTAATAAACTTCAATAACTCATTATTCTTAACAAACCCGTGATGTACATATTTGACTTGTTTTAATTCCTGTTCATGTTCAACAAGTGCTTTAAAAGCCTTAGCCGCATGCACCACCACCGGGCGCGATAATTTTTTAGCAATTTCAAGCTGTGCCGAAAACAATTCGTGTTGCCCGGGATTAACCGGTTCGCGTAATTCATCAACCCCTATTTCTCCCACCAGTGCTTTAGGAAATTGTTGCAGTTTCTTTTTAAGCAATTCAAGCGCCGCAACATCTCGCCAATACCACGGATGAATACCAAACGCCGCGCAAAGCTTACGCGGATGCGCTTTAACCAGAGTGGCAATTTTTTCAAAATCATCAACCGCAGCTGAAATAAGCACCAATTTTTTCACACTCACACTTCGTATCACACGCGGTGCAAAATCCGGTTTAAAATCTTGCAAATGTACATGGGTATCAATAAACTGCGTCATTATATAACCTGCATTTCAAGGAACCAATATCATGTCTATATATACGACACCAATATTTAATATCAATTTAAAAAAATTAGTTGAAAACTATCGTTTACTAGAAAAATTATCTGCCCCGGCCATTGCAGCCGGAGTGGTTAAAGATGATGCCTATGGCTTAGGTGCCAAAGAAGTTACTAAAGCTTTATATAAGGCCGGGTGCCGTCACTTTTTTGTAGCGCATGGTTCAGAAGGTGCACTTATTCGTCCGGTTGCTCCTGATGCAGAAATTTATGCTTTACAAGGTATTGGGGAAGATTCCCTTCCTTATTTTCAACAAGCAAATCTCATACCTGTTATCTGCTCGCCGGACATGTTAAAATTTTGGCATAAAAACAAAATCAACGGCATTCGCCCTGCCATTCAGGTAGAAACCGGCCTAAACCGCTTGGGTTTCCGCATTAGCGATTTAGAAAAACTATCTGCCGCCGAATTAAACGAATTTTCTTATGTTTTATCGCACTTATCCTGTGCCGACGAACAAGCACACTTTATGAATGCGCGCCAATTAGAAAACTTCCGCACCATAAAGAGCCGTTTTTTCCCAAACACACCGGCCACATTATCTGCTTCCGACGGTGTTTTCTTAGGCAATGATTTTCATTTTGATTTAACCCGTTTAGGTGCCGCTTTATATGGTATTAATACCGCCCCTTATCGCGAAAATGAAATGAAAAACATCTTAGAGCTTAAAGCTCCTGTACTCCAAGTAAAACCTTTAGCCAAAGGTGAATTCGTCGGTTATTCGGCAACTTTCCGCGCGCCGGTTGACATGCGCATTGCCATTGTTTCCATCGGTTATGGTGATGGCCTGCCACGTTCACTTTCCAATCGCGGTAAAGTTATTTTTTATCATGATGGACAAGCCTTTTTCTGCCCGATTTTAGGTCGTGTTTCTATGGATAACATCATTTGTGATGTATCTCAGCTGCCTAGCCTCAAAACCGGAGATTTCGGCTATTTAATTAATGATGATTATACAGTTGATGATATTGCTCGTGATGCCGGCACCATTGCCTACGAGCTCATCTCCAATATTGGCAAAAACCCGAGGTTCATCAAAAACTATAACAGTTAATTGCATCACTAAAAGCAAAAGAGCAGCCGGATTTCTCCGACAGCTCTAAAGAACAAAAAATACCCCCCTTTTATCACAGCATAAACCATCAAAGTATTTTTAAACAAAAAAAGACCGCCCGAAGGCGGTCAGTCATGATAGAAGATAAAGTGCTGCTTATCTCCTCCTTAAGGTCGATCTCTTATCATAGCGCAAATTTTTTTTAGTTTATTTTTGCGTGTTTCACTCTTTCTCTCACCTAATTCGTTCTAGGGAGAAGGTTACTCCACGCGGCGCGTCGTGGATTGATTATTGCTGCAGTACCGGGATGCTATCCATCTGATCTCGCATCGTGGCCGGGGCGGCAGCATTTTGGGTACTGATGAGGTAAACCTCACCGGGAGATCGTGATCGTGTCATAATTTTTTAATTTAAGGGCTAAAAACGGGAGAACAGATAAAACGGTGCATAAATGCATTCATCTGTCTCCCTTTCTTAACGTAGCAGGCGTTACAACTGATCCAAGGTTTTGGAGGAATTCCTCTATAACGTGGGTGTTCTTTGCCTTTCCTCGAGAGTTTGGCTTTATTTCCTCAGCCTGAGACTAACATATATACTATACATAAAAAAAAATTTTTTTGGCGCTGTTCTGCCTCCTCGCATCTTAATAGGAGAGAAGCATACTGCACGCCGCGCGCTGGACTACTGGATGATGATGATGCTGATATTGTTATTCATCGCTCCTTGGGGTGCTCTAATTCTTTTCATTGTCGTTTTTTTTAAGAGTTAAAAATATGTTGTCTTGCGACATCATTATATTTAAATAATTTGTTTATGCGAATACTTGTATCATAGTTTTATGAACTCGTCAAGACAAAAAAAATAAAATTTTGTCTTTTTTTAAATAAATATATTCTCTACCCTGAATTTATTGACCAGAAACTGCTGAATTTT
>JAGCRL010000079.1 GCA_017964705.1 Alphaproteobacteria bacterium | reverse complement strand
GTTTTAGTGCCCTTTTTATTTTTAGCTTATTGTAAACGAGCTGGAATCTCGCCTCTTTCAGGGGTTCGTCTCACTATGTAAATTCGTGCTTTCAGCACTTATTAACAACGTTCGGGCAATTTTGTTGTAACATCGGCTTGTTGGCGTTTCCGCCAAGTCGCCGCCTAACAACAACTATAGCTTTCGGAAAAATGCGTCCACCGGACGTATTTTTCTCTGCAAGCCCCCTCAGCTCCACCAATTAAAAATAAAAGGGTACTGTTTTAGTGCCCTTTTTATTTTTAGCTTATTGTAAACGAGCTGGAATCTCGCCTCTTTCAGGGGTTCGTCTCACTATGTAAATTCGTGCTTTCAGCACTCATTAACAACGTTCGGGCAAGGTCGAGGCGGCTCGACACCCATAATTAATGTAGTGTATGCTTATGGTATGTCAGCAACAACTATAGTTTTATGGTTTGACTTGATTAGGGGAAATAGTCTGGCTTATTGGCAGATGTAATTTGTATTATTCAGATACATGAAATTACAATTTACGGTGCAATTATAACCACAGTTTAACGGAGATTGGGGGTAAACAAGTTGATTTGCGTTATTGGGGAAATAATTTCCGGTTGGTATATTATTTTCTGTTTGAATTTCAGGTTCATAGTTTGGAACAGGAGAGACTGTCATGAATTGCGGGTTAATTTGGCTGTCTTCTTCAGGTAGTTGTTTTATAGTTATCTTCTTGGTGCTCTCGGCATATATTCTTTTTACTTGCAGATTATTGCGCTCTAAGAGATCGAACACGCCATCTTGGGTTCCGGAATAGTTGGCACGGGTGTGATGTTTAGGGCAGTTAGGACAGCCGATTGTTTGAGAGTTTGCATCTGAAACGTTAGGCATGGGCTCTTCATCAATGTAGACATCTTCTTGAGGTATTGTTGATGAGCATCCCATTAAAAATAGTATGGCTAAGAAACTTATTTTTTTCATTTTCTATTTTCCTTTTCAAAATTGTTCCAGGTTGCAATAAGGTTTTGGGAAACAGTGCTGATGTCTTGATTGGCATTGATTACTCTGAAACGGTTTGGGTCTGCTTTTGCCATTGTTAAATAGCCGTTTCTTAAGCGCTCATGAAAATCAAGTGAAGCTTGTTCAAAACGCAACTCTTTGTTGGCCATTTCTTCAGCTTTTTTGAAACTGCGAGAAAGGCCGGTTTTGACATCTATATCTAATAAAAAGGTCAAATCCGGCTTAAAATCGCCGGCAATGACTTGATAGAGAGTGTCCATTATGCGGGTGTCTGAAAATTTACCGGAACCGTAGTATTGATAGGCTAAAGTGGAATCGTTAAAACGATCCGATAAAACAATTTTGCCTTCTGCTAATGCAGGCCAAACAACCTTAGTTAAATTAATGCGCCGGTCGGCATAAAAAAGAAGTGCTTCGGTTATTTCATCAAATTTATCTTTGTTGCCTTCTACCAGCAGACGGCGAATCTCTTTACCTACATCTGTGCCGCCGGGTTCACGGGTGATAATAACATCATAGCCGGTTTGTTTTAAATATTCGGCAAAAAGTTTGAGCTGGGTTGATTTACCAGAACCTTCGCCACCTTCGAATGTGATAAACAAACCTTCAGCCATTATGATTATTTCTTTTCACCGAAAATAAAGTATTTTAAGTTTTCAACAAAACGTCCGGCAAAACCCATTTTGGCTACATCATTCTTGGCTACCAGAGGAATGGTGTCTTTGAGTTTTTCTCCGTATGTGATGCGAATTTCACCAATCTTATCACCTTTGTTAATCGGGGCTTTAAGAGGTGTCTTGTAGAAAATTTGTGCGGCATATTTATCTTTGGTGCTCTTTTTAGCTGTGCGAACAACATTTTCCGGAACAATGGCTTCTACAGTAGGAATTGCACCGTACCAAACCGGTATTTCGGCTACAATTTGATTCTTTTGGAAAAATTTGTAGTTTTCAAAATTTGCAAAGCCCCAGGTCATCAAACTTTCACTTTCTTCGGAACGTTCTTTGTTGCTGGATAAGCCGGTAACAACTTCTATTAAACGACGATCGCCGCGCTCTACCGAAGCAGTCAGGCAATAACCGGCTTCGTCAGTATGACCGGTCTTTAAGCCGTCAGCACCTTTTAAGGTGTATAATAATGGATTGCGGTTGCCTTGCTTAATACCGTTATAGGTAAATTCTTTTTGTTTGAAGATGGGGTAAAATTCCGGAAATTCTTGAATGATATGACGCGCTAAAATGGCTAAATCTTCCGGTGAAATGCGGTGGTCAGGATGAGGAAGACCGGTCGCATTTTCAAAATGGGCATTTTTTAACCCCATTTTTTGAGCGGTTTCATTCATCATTGCGGCAAATTCTTCTTCTGAACCGGCAACGTTTTCGGCTACTACAATGCAAGCATCATTGCCAGATTGAATTAATATGCCTTTGAGCAAATCTTCAACTTTTACTTCTTGATCTATCTTTAAAAACATGGTTGATCCGCCAGAGGCAGCACCACCTTTGCGCCAAGCATTTTGGCTGACGGTGAAGGTATCTTCTAAGGATACTTCGCCGTCTTTTATCTTTTTCATTAGGATATATACCGTCATCAATTTGCTCATGGATGCAGGGGCAATCATTTCCTGATGTTCTTTAGTAAACAAATAGGTGCCTGTTTCATAATCCATCAAAATGGCGTTACGTGCTTTGGTTTCAAAAGCAGTGGCATTGGTAGCAAATGATATTAATGATATGCCGGCGGCTAGTGTGTATAAAGTTGTTTTTTGCATGTTTTTTGGTTCTCCTTTAACCTTCAACAATAGTTACATCCGCATGTCCGTAATCTAACACACGGTCTAAAATTTGCAAAGCTTCATCGCGGCTCTTGTATGCGCCGAGACGAACACGATAAATTCCATCTTTGCTCAGATAAGCTTCATAAATGCTGACATTACCAAAACGACTCATGCTTTCTGCGGTTTCTTTGGCCTTGTCTAAATCTGCATAAGCACCAACTTGAACGTAATAGGTTCCGAAATCATTAGCAGGAGCCGGAGCGGCTGCAGGAGCAATTGGAGCTTGTGTGGCAGTAGCGGTTGCGGTAACTGGAGCCTTGGTGGCAGCAGCGGCAACTTTGGTATCTGTTACAGTAGAATATTTGATTGCTTCATTATAAGTTTTTGATGAATTATTTTTGGATAGCATTGCTTCTTTTAAGGCTTGGCTTTCTTTGGCTAATATTTCTACTTTTACTTTGGCAGTGCCTTGCATCTTATACCCTAAAAGTTCTGCACCTTTTTGGGATAAGTCGATAATGCGGTTTTTAACGTATGGGCCACGGTCATTAACACGAGCAATAATTGATTTGCCGTTTTCCAAATTGGTTACCCGAACGATAGATGGTAACGGTAATGTGCGGTGAGCGGCGGTTACGGCATTCATATTATAAATTTCACCATTGGCGGTGCGTTTGTTGTGAAAGTCTGCCCCATACCAAGATGCTATACCGGTTTCGGAATAACGATAGTCTTCTTCCGGTGTGTATTTTTGCCCTAAGGCTGTGTAGGTTGAGCCAACCTTATAAACTCC
>JAGCRL010000078.1 GCA_017964705.1 Alphaproteobacteria bacterium | reverse complement strand
GCAAGAAAATCCACTTCTACCGCCACAAATACGGCGATTCGAGAAACCCGAATGTGCTAAACTCCATGAGCTACAACCAGCTGGCCATATCCTATTTCAAGGAAGCCGGCTGGGAGGTCGTGGAACACGCCCATCGAGGGATGGAACCACCGCAATCCGACAAATACCTGCTGTGGGGCTTGATTCTTCGTGAAGAGCGTGAGAACCTTCCATGGGTGCGTTTCAACGGCGACAAGTGCCGTTTCACGCTCATTTCGATGAACAATGCCATGATAAAGGACGTGGACGGCAAGCTGCAGAAGGACAAGTCTTCAGAGAGAAAGAGTTCCGGCGTATTGCCGGAGGAGGCCACGCATTTTTCTGATGCGGCGGACAAGATTGTATGGACGAAGTTCGGCGGTAGACTGAAAGAGAAGGGCGGAAGTTTTGTTCCGGCAAGGGTGGGGAAATGAAGATTTTTATTGATTGTATTTATTTGATTTTCTGTATTTTACTGATTATTATCATATCCATTGTTTTCAGTTGGGCGTAACCCTGACGGGTCGGGCTATCCGCCTTAATCGCAAGGGTTTCCGCTCCGATTTTCTGACAAAAAAGGCGGCTTCTTCCAGTCGCCTCTTTTTCTGTCGAAAATTTCGGGGCGTAACCTCCTTACGATAACGTGCTCCAATCCCTTACGCGAGAGGATAGGAAAAACAAAAACGCAGTCAAACAGCACGACTGCGTTTTTGTTTTGAAAGTCGCTTATAAAAAAAACAACATCTATTATGGAGTAATGCCATAGCTCCATATTCGCATTGCATTACGAGATTTGGCTTTATTGTTTGATAATCAGCAATATAAGAAAATAAAAAGTTTAAAATATTTTTCATTAAGTCTTCTGCACAATAAAAGCACCGCTTTTTCTGTTATTATAGCGGCAATCAAGCCCCACCTAAGGTCTTCAAGACCAGTAATTTGGCAATTACTCAACAAAGGTGAAAGGGACTGTCCTTTTCCAAGCCCCACCTATTCAAAACAAGGACAGCCCCATCTTTTGCCGTATATGCAAATAAAAGGCCTAAATATCGGGAATTTCGGACGTTTATATATTTACAACACAATGTGCCATTGGCGGCAGAAAAGCCGCCAAAACGGGCTGTTTTGCGCCCAAAACAAGCCGATTTTAATGTGGATGAATGCTGCTGAATACACCGCTTTGGCAAGCGGTGGACGGCGGCGGTGATGCCGTTTCCCAACGGCTGAACCGCCGTAAAGGAACAAATGATAATTGAATGTGGACGGCTTGATATTTACAACGTGGACGGCGGCGCGTGCCGCCGCTATTCCTTAAATTTTTATTTACAATTAAAAACTGACCTTTGCCGCCCGCGTGCTGTCGGTATGCTGTTTTTGTGCTGCTTTTATAGTGTAAATAACTGAATATCAATAAAATAACTTTGCGCCAAAAGTGCCGAAAATCTGCGAAAATTTCCGTTAATTTATTGTAAATCAGCAAATTTTTCTCAAACTTTTTTCTAACTGTCTGATAATCAATGAAATAATTTTAAAAAAAAGTGCATTTTTATTTGGTGGTTTCCGTAAAAAGTTGTATAATAGCAACATAAAACAAAGGGTATAAAAAACACCGACAATTTCAAAACCTAAAAAATAACGATTATGCAAGTTGACGATGTTTTGAGATTCACGAACCTATTAAAAAACCTTTGGAGATTATACGCCATTGTTCCCGATGACCGCAAAAATGACG
>JAGCRL010000077.1 GCA_017964705.1 Alphaproteobacteria bacterium | reverse complement strand
GAAAGAACTCTTGGAAAAAAGAGAAAGACCTTTAATGTAAAAAAAGTTGCGTTAGGGGGAAGTTTATGATATATTCATTGGATGAGCTGGTAGGTCACGGATTTTTAGAAGAAGCGAAGTTTTTGATAGCAGCCGGCGCAGATGTAAATAAAATATCTTCTTATTTATTAGAAGGGTGTGATCAATCTTTTCAGGAATTTATAGAAAATTATAAAAAAAGTCAAAGGATTGCTGAAAATAAAAAGGCATATAAAAAGGCCAGTATGACTTCTAAACGTACGAAAAAACAAATCAGCGGTGTTGTGGTGGCAGACGAAATCGCTAAAGATGTTATTTCAGGTAAGGAAAAACGCACGATAACGCCAAAAGTCGGTAAAGAATTGCGTGAGAAAATGATGCGTGAGCGTTACAGCAAAAAGAAAGAAAAATAAAATCAATGAAATAAACGAAAAGCCGCCCGATGGGGCGGTTTTTTGTTGCAAAAATAAAAAATGTGTGTATGTTGTTGGGCAATAAAAAATTATTAGAAATATATTCTGTTTTTTATTATGAAGAGAGATTTTTTTATTATTCGCCACGGAGAAACAGATAAAAATGTTCAAGGAGTGTGGCAAGGTTCAGGGACAGAGGCCCTTTTGAACAACAACGGAAAAAAACAAGCGAGTGAGCTTGCAGAGAAAGTTAAAGAGTTAGACTTATCTTGTATTTATTGTTCTCCGTTGTTAAGAGCTGTGCAAACAGCAAACATTATTGTGCAAAACAGAAGCTCAGTTCTACCGGTGATAATCTTGCAAGATTTGCGAGAATGTCATTTTGGAAAAAGTGAAGGTTTGACGTTTGATGCAACAAAAAAGGAATACGGGGAAGATTTTATTCAAAAAATTCTTTTTCCGAATCGAAAAACATGGTATTTGCGTTTTCCGGAAGGTGAGTGTAAATGTGATGTTTTTGAGCGTGTATTCAATGCGTTAAACAAAATAGCGCAAAATTCTAATACAAAGAAAGACACTTCTGTTGGGATAATTTGTCATGCTGGAGTTCTGAATGCTCTCCAGTGTGGTTTTGGCTTAAGAGATGTTTGTTATGACAATTGTAGCATCTTACATCTTTGCTATGATACAGCAACAGATTCTTGGAGCCAAGTTTTCGATCTAAATAAGCCGTCTTAAAGACGGCTTATTTTTGTTGATTTAATAGAAAAAATGATTATTTAAGTGCCGGGTAGGTAAAATGATTGTTTTTGATAAAATGCAACAAGGATATGAATATCATTATGATGCACCAATGGGAGAAAATTTTGCAAATGATTTTAAGCCTGAGTTAACGCCCAAGCAGATGTTAGAATTAGGTGTCTTTGAAGGGCATTATTTAACAGATTGCCGGAACGAATTTCCTAAAGATTGGTTTGTTAAGGCAAAAATTTCTGTTATGAAGGCAGATGTGGGGCAAAATTGTTTTAGGTTAAAATCACGTATGTCATTACAAGAATGGCAAAAGCGCGGTTGGATTATCGGACCAGATCCGCGAGGATGGTTTCAGTGGTATTGTCGGTATTATATGGGGCGACGCATTAAAGATGTTGATGAAAAGCAAATCAAGCGGTGGAAGGCCTTTAGAAGACATTATATGCAAGTTAGAAAAAATTGTATATTGTTAGATTTTAATTCTCGGTCAAAACAACGGCAGGCTTTGCTTCAATGGGCATATAATCCGTTTTTTTGATTAAATTAGTGGTGCACCCGGCGAGGTTCGAACTCGCAACCTTTGGCGTCGGAGGCCAACACTCTATCCAATTGAGCTACGGGTACACTTAATTGCAAATTGGCTTATAGCGTATATTAAAAAAAGAATCCAGTTTTTTTTCGCTTTTTTGATAAGATTTTACTTGACTTATTGATATTATATTTGTATTTATGAGCAAAAGTTTTTTAAGTAAAGGATAAAAAAATGGCTAAGAAATGTGAAATTTCCGGCACTGGTGTTATGAGCGGTAATAATGTCAGCCACGCTAATAATAAAACACGTCGGCGTTTTTTACCGAATCTGCAAGTTGTTTCATTGTTAAGTGAAGCAATGGGTAAGGTGTATCGGTTAAGAATCTGCACAAAGACTCTTCGTTCTATAGAACATAAGGGTGGTTTAGATGCTTATTTAATGGCCACTCCAAATAGCAGATTAACAGAAGAAGCAAAAAAAATTAAAAAAATGATTGCTAGTAAGCTTTCTGCTTAGTTGGGTAGATTCTTGTGATAGTTAAAAGGCCGCATTAGCGGTCTTTTTTTATTAAAAAATGTCCCCCTAAAGTGTTAAACACTAAAGGGGGACATTTTTAGAACCACACAACCTCCGGGTAGGGGTAAATGCTTCTTTCCAGTTTGTAGAAT
>JAGCRL010000076.1 GCA_017964705.1 Alphaproteobacteria bacterium | reverse complement strand
TAACTTCATCAAATTGTCCATACGTACCAAAATAAGCAGGATATGCTTTTTTCACCCGATGTGTATAGGCATCCAAAACATCTTCTTTATCAAAAATACCGATTTTATCTGCTTCATTAACTGCAAAATCAATAAAAGTTTCATCGTCATCAGTCCAAATTTTATCTTTTTCATTACAAAAATATTCTAAACCAATCCATACCTTATTTTCAAAATCATCCACCAAATAAGGGCTCCAGTTATTAAAAATTTGAATTCTTCCAAGTTTAACTTCTATTTCTTGAACATAAATCCAAGTATCCGGCACAATATTATTAACGGTCTTAATAGCGGTTGTATTTTTTAGTTTCAGTTTATTAAGCAAAACACCGACTACTCTGAAATCTCTATACATTAAACCTTCGGCAATTTCTGCCACATGCGCCGGAACATCATTCATTGAGCCAACTAAATCTCTAACCGGCATAGTAGAAATAAAAATATCTCCCTCATAAACTTGAGTTTCTCCTTTTTCATTAGTTGCTTCAACGGCGATAATCCGATTGTCTTGTTTAATAATGCGAGTAACTTTTGTTTTAAGCAAAATTTTACCGCCTTTTTCTTCCACCAATTTTGCCACATTTTGCCACAAGTGCCCCGGACCAAATTTAGGATAGAAAAAGCTCTCTATAAAACTGGTTTCAACAGCACCACCTTTTTTGCCCACTAAATTTTGAGCCATTTGTTTTAAAACTTTTAAGATAGAAATCCCTTTAATACGTTGTGCTCCCCAATCTGCAGAAATCTTATCACAATCGATTCCCCATAATTTTTCTGTATAATCTTTAAAGAAAGTCAGATAAAGTTCTTTGCCGAAACGATTAATCATAAAATCTTGCAAAGATTTTTCTTCTTTAATCGGGAAAGCTAACGCCTTCATATAAGAACAGCCGATTTTAAACATACGCCACAAACCAAGCCCTTTTATAGTATTCATATTCAGGCTAACCGGATAGCTAAAAAACGTTTTAAGGTAATAAATTCTGGAGAGTCTCGGTCTTTTAAGCATAACCGTATCGGTTTTTTCCGGATCCGGCGCTGCTTTTAATTGAGAAAGCTCAACATCTCTGTTTAGCATAATATCATCTTTAGAAGGCTTACCTTGTAATGGTAAAATAGAAAGCCACCAATTCATAACTCGGTCAGATTTTGTAAAGAAACGATGTCCCCCCATATCAATTTTATTATTTTTATAATCAAGTGTCGCGCTAATTCCACCCACAAAAGCATTTTCTTCTAAGACAACCGGCACAATATCCGAACGATTAAGCAACTCATAAGCAGCTGTTAGGCCTGCCGGCCCTGCACCGATAATAACAGCTTTCTTGGCCATATATATTCTCCTCAGATAGTAATATCATATAATATAAACAATTTTTATCAGAGATTTTAGTATTTTTCAATTAATAAAGTTCCAGGTGTTAATACAAAAAAAGAGAGCATCAAAGATGCCCTCTTAAATAATAATTCAAAGCATATTAGAACAATACTTTTACACGAAGACCAACTTCATGTGCTCTGTTAACATGATATGTCCAACCATTAACTTTTTGGTCATGGGCATCAAGTAAGTAGCTACCATAAACACCAAGAGCAACATTATCTTTTAAGTAGTAATCAGCTTCTGCATCCAACCATGTTGCAGTGTCATTTTTAGCACCCCATTTGTTGTGCTTTTCCCAGTCATAGCGAACAGCACCATCCAAAGCCCATTTACCGGCATACTTATGAATACCTAAGCTAACAGATTGGAAAAGAGCTCTATCGGCTTGGTCGATTTCACTGTCAATGCTGTAAACGATATAAGGTGTAATACCGTTACCCAAATCTAAACCGGCTTTCAAATCTAAACCTAAAGATTTAGTCCAACGATCATTAAGCTCTAGACCATATTTAGCACGTTCTTTTTTACCGTACCAACTTTTCGGATCTAATGTATTATAACGACCGGCAACTTGGAACAATACATCATTAAAACGTGTATTGTATTTTGCACCAACATTATAAGTAAAGTTATGGTCATTATTATATTCGCCTTCAACGTCGAAAGTATTAGAAATACCGGCATTAACACTAAATTTATCTGTAATACCGTATTCAAGAACTTCTCCGGCAACTAAAGAATCATATGCTTCAGACCATGCACCTTTTACTTCGTATTTTTGACGTCCCATTGCAACAGATGTATCAGACATAATCTGACCTTTGCCAGGAACAGAAAAAGCACCGGTTAAATCTTGTGCCATTGCCTGAGAGGCAAACAAAACAGCGGCCGAAGCCATTAACATAGTTTTATAGTTCATCGATAAACTCCTTTATCTAGTTTCATAAAATAACCTACTGGTTATGACAAGAATATAGAACTAAATTATTAATAACAAGTAAAATTATTAGGTATATGCATAACATAGTGTTAAACATTGTTACAAAAATAAAGAGAGAACAGCTGTTCTCTCTTTATTATAAGGGTGTATGATTAATTTATTTATTTTTTCAAAACTGCAACACCTGGAAGTTCTTTTCCTTCCATCCACTCAAGAAAAGCACCGCCTGCAGTAGAAATATAAGTAAATTTATCTGCAACACCGGCATTTTCCAAAGCAGAAACAGTATCACCACCACCGGCAACAGATGTTAATTTACCGGCTTTAGTTAATTCCGCAGCATGTTGAGCAACTTTATTGGTTGCATTATCAAACGGCTTCATCTCAAATACGCCGAGAGGACCGTTCCAAACAAGAGTCTTACACTCGTCAAGTTTGGCATTAATCGATTCAATGGTTTTTTCACCAACATCTAATAAACTCCAGCCTTCTGTTGGAATTTCAGCTAAATCAACTGTTTTATGTTCTGCCATTGGTTTAAATTCTTTAGAAACAACAATATCTAAAGGTAAAACAATTTCACATTTATTGGCTTTTGCTGTTGCCATAATTTCTTTTGCGGTATCAAGCATATCCATTTGCACAAGTGAATTGCTTTCATTTACGGTATCGATTCCACATGCTTTCATAAAAGTATGAGCCATACCACCGGAGATAACCAATTTATCTACCTTTTTAACCAGATTGTTTAATAAATCTAATTTAGTAGAAACTTTAGAACCACCGACAATAGCAATTAACGGACGAACAGGGGTATTCAAACCGGTAGTTAAAGCATTAACTTCTTCTTCCATTAATAACCCCATTGCCGCCGGACGTAATTTTGCTGCAGCAACCATCGAAGCATGAGCACGATGTGCGGTGGAAAAAGCATCAGAAACATACAAATCAGCAGGTTTAACTAACTCTTTTGCAAAAGCTTCATCACCTTTTTTCTCTTCATTATAAAAACGAAGATTCTCAAGCAAAAGAATTTCATCTTTACCCATATTTTTAACAGCGGCGGCAACTTTTTCACCAATGCAATCATCAACAAAAGTAACCTTTAACCCGCTTGCTTTTTCAATGGCGGGAACCATAAACGCCATGGAAAATTCGGGCTTTTTCTCACCTTTGGGACGACCAAAATGAGAAGCCACAACAACCTTACCACCTTTTTCCACAATTT
>JAGCRL010000075.1 GCA_017964705.1 Alphaproteobacteria bacterium | reverse complement strand
TCTTTCCGGTCGTATTCGTGTTTCGGTGGTTGTAACAGGAATTGATGACAGTGCAACACCAATGCCGAAGAAAAATAATATGAGCGCTTATGTTGAGATTGAAACACCGGTGGCAGAAGTTGCCGAGCCAATGGTGGTAGCTGATGATGAAAATATGACAACTAATGAAGCTACAGCAACAGAAGAAGAGACCAGCGTTGATAGTAATGTTATTGATTTTTCGTCAGTGCGTGAAAGTGAAACACCAAGACAGGAAGAATTTGCTTCTATGAAGAGTGATGAACCGGTTGCTGAACCGCATGTTTCTTCTTCTTTGTTTAATGCAATTATTAATAAGCCGGTGGTTGCTAATGCTGAAGATAGTGCAGAGGTTAAATCTGAATTATCCGAAATTAAAATTGAAAAGCCGTTTGCACCAACTTCTGCTGTGCGCTTGGTTGAAGATGAGCCGCAATTGTTTCCTGAACAGGGTGAAGCAGAACAACCTTTTGAGCGCGTAGCTAGAGAAGAAGCACAAGCGATGATTGAAGAAGAGCCGGCACAACCTGCTCGTCAACGGTTTATTGATAAAATTCTTGGCATTTCGCGGGCTAAGGCTAAAAAGGCCGCACCAAAGCCTGTTTCTGTGCCAAAGTTTGATGAAATTGAAGATTTTGCGGAAAAAGAAAGCGCCAATGAGGATGATTTGGAAATTCCATCATTCTTACGTCGCAGATAATATTAGTTAATGTTGTCGAAAAAAAGGGGGTGTTATGCCTCCTTTTTTTTGTGGCATAAAAAAGCCCTTGTACACTGGTGTGCAAAGGGGCTTAAATGATGATGGAGAGTTGAATCAGTCATCCGGTTCTACGGGCAGAACATCCTCATACCATGGATCAATTTCTGCAGCGTAATTGATGATGGCTTTTACTGTGGAGCGTAGGTACGATGACATAGGATCGTGAACATTCTCTCTACCGCGGACTTCAGTTGCAAGCCAGAATGGGAACTCATAAAACTCAATCATGTCATGACCGTGAAAAGTTTTTCTGCCTGAGTGTCTCTTGATGCGGAGGGAGGTCATGTTGTCGGGAGTTAACTCCATAACAACTGTGCAGGGACCATTGGTCAGTTCAGTAATTGCTACATTTACCATTTTTTGTGAATTTAAAGTGGAATAATGATTAGAAAGAAAAATATGATAATTATGAAAAGATGGCTTTATTATAGCGGCTTTAAGATGATTTGTAAAGGATTTTTTTGATAAAAAAAAAGAGATGCCATTAGCACCTCTTTTTTTACTTACCTAACACTAGATTAGAAAGCTTGTCTCAAACCTAATGTAACTTCATTGGCGTTGTTAATGTAGGACTGGTGAATCCAGTTGTAGTGATACATAGCTCTAACAGCTGTTTTTTCTGTCAAAGCATATTGTAAACCAGCACCTAAGCGTTCGCCGTAACCGTGGTCTGATTCAAAAGGACCATGGCGATCAACTCTGTTGAATGTAACACCGGCAGAAGCAAGAGCTTCCCAACGACCAGAACAACCTAAAGGTTGGAATGCTAAAGCATCAATAGCATATTTTGTGTAACGAGAAGCGTTACCTTCTTTGTGTTCTCTCAAACCATAGTCATAAGAACCTTCTAAACCGAAGTGATCTGTTCTGGCACCAACAACAGGAGCACCTGACCAACTCTTAGAGCTCATTTTAGAACCAGAGTCAGAATCAAGCATGCTGTAGTTAGCATCTAAACCAACATAAGGTGTTACGTTAATGGCTTCTGCATTTGCAGCTACCATTCCGGCAAGACCTGCCAATAATAAAACTTTTTTCATTCTATAAATTCCTCTCATGAGTTAAGAAAGTATCGTCAATAATAAACGATAAGATATGATTTAGACTATATTT
>JAGCRL010000074.1 GCA_017964705.1 Alphaproteobacteria bacterium | reverse complement strand
GACGCAACTGCACAACCGCATATGGTTTTATGTTACTATGAGGATTGGTCAGACCGACCGGTTTCATCGGGCCAAACAGCAATGTGTTTTGGCCTCTTTCAGCCATAACCTCTATTGGTAAACAACCATCAAAATAAGTTGGTTTTTCAAATTCATGAAATTGTGCTTTTTCCCCTTTTATTAATTCTTCTACGAAATTTTCATATTGTTCTTGTGTAAGAGGACAATTAATATAATCAAATTTATCACCTTTATCATATCGTGACTGGTACCATGCTTTTGAAAAATCTATGCTATCTTTGTAAATAACCGGAGCAATCGCATCATAAAAGGAAAGCTTTTCTCCGCCGATTGCCTCTGATATGCTTTGGGCTAAAGTTTCTGATGTTAAAGGTCCGGTGGCAATAATACTTAAGCCCTCTTCTGGTTTGGGAATGGTTTGTATTTCTTGATTTACTACTTTTATATTTTTATGAGCTTTTATTTTTTGTGTTATATATTCTGAAAAACCATTTCTATCTACGGCCAAAGCCCCACCGGCCGGAACTTTATTAGCATCAGCACTTTCCATTACAAGCGATTGAGCCATACGCATTTCTTGATGCAGCAAACCTATGGCGCTATTATGATAATCATCTGAACGCAAAGAATTAGAACAAACTAACTCGGCAAAGTTCGGCTTTTTATGTGCCGGAGAATATTTTTGAGGCTTCATTTCATACAGCGTAACATAAACACCTCTATTTGCCAGTTGCCATGCCGCCTCTGCTCCGGCCAGACCTGCTCCGATTATGTTTGCTTTTAGTTCCATTTATTGCTCCTTTTTATTTGTAATGTTATAAATGTTGTTCTTCGGTTTGTAAATACTAAAAATTAGATGATTTTTAAAAATAACTTGTTATACTGGAGAGTATGGGATGCTGTAAAATGATTAAATTCAATAACTTAATATATTTAGTTGGTTTTATTTTAGGGCTTTTTGTTGTAAATAGCTTTTGTTGGGTATGTCCTGCTTATGCCGAAGAACCGAATACCTCTTTAGAGCAAGAGAATTCTGATGAAAAACAAGAAGCCCCAAAAAATAAAATTGATATCAAAAAATCTTTTAGTGATAATCTTTCTGATACATCTTCTACTGAACAATCTAAGAAAAAGGACTCAGAAACTCGTGAAACTTGGTTGGACAGCCTTATATCTAAGGGATCTATTGATATATTTAAGTCAAAAGATAAAAAAGTTTATAAAACTGAAAAAAAACGAATCGAGAAAGTCATACAAAAAAAGCGCTCTAATGCGGCTAATCTTGATATCTCCGGAGCGAGATTAAGAATGTCTCCAGAAGAGACGGGAAAAGTTTTGTCTGAAAACGGATATAAACGACTGGTACGCGAAGAAAATGCACCTAATTTTATTAAATGGCGCAGTGAAGAACTGTGCAGAATAAATGGTGTTATCGGTTTTGAAAGACTTACCGCTTGTACAAAAGAAGTCGCAAAGTCAAATGGATTTAATTATATTACTCGAGAAATATATAATAGAGAGACAACTCATGAAAGTATTGAAGTATTTTATACTTCAACGTTTACGAATAACTTATCTTATCATATTGTTTATAAGAGTAATATTCCTTTTTCTAACAGCAAGGCTTCTCAAAACGTTTATATTAATAATCTCAAAATTTATGATTTTTGGAAAAGAATTGATTTGCGTTATGGAGAACCAGATAATATCAGTGAAGTTAAATGGGGATTAGGAGGAAGGAAACCTTATCTTAAAGCAACAACCGGAAATTTGGAATTAGTAGATCCTCTTTTGCAAGATTTAGATGCTTCACGGATGCTTAACGAAGATTCACGATTAGCCAATACACCATATTATACGTTTTAATTTTAATTAGGATTTTAATAATGAAAAATATTTATACCAGTGAAGTTGTTGCAACGAGATTGTCCCATGATTTAATCGGTAATATAGGAGCTGTTTCTAATGCCGTTGAGTTATTAAACGAAGATGATGATTCTGATAAAGATGATATTATTAATATTTTGAATTTTAGTGCTCAAACTTTGAGCCGAAGACTTAAATTTTTCAGATTATGTTTTGGTTTATCTAATACCGGAGTTAAAGATATTGATGAGGTAAAAAATATTATTCATGATTATCTCTCCACTTTGGGAAATCCTAATTTTCCGATTGATTTAAAATTTAAGGTTGAAACGCCTCAGGTTTATAAAATTATTATGCCTGCAGCGATGATGATGGCTGATACACTTGTAAAAGGTGGCGCTATTGTTATTGAACAAAAAGAACACGGTATTCATGTAACAGCTGAATCTTCTGTGCCGCTAAATCAAAACAAACTTCAAAATATTGATTCGGTGATTGCTGGTCATGAAATTGAAGAG
>JAGCRL010000012.1 GCA_017964705.1 Alphaproteobacteria bacterium | reverse complement strand
TAAAGACCTACATTGTTGATCTCGAAGATAACTGAAATAATAATACAATCCCCCCATTAAACATAAAATCATAAAATTATCGGTACGCAAATCAATAGCATAAAGTTTCCCTGCCGGCGTAGCAATGACAATTGCTGCAATCACACCCCATAAACGATTCCCCAGAAAATCGCTGCCTATACGATAAACATAGACCAATGATTTCAAAAAGAACAACAAAGCAAACAAACAAGCAACTTCTGCAACTATCGAATTGTAGCGAAATAACCACGCTAAAGGAGCAAACAGATACCATAATAAAGGATTATGATGTTGAAAAAAATCTCGATACGGCACAGAACCTGTGGCAATTAAAAAACTGGAATGAATATGCTCAATATTATCTCCGTTTTGCGTAGGATAATAAGCTGTTACCAAAGCATAAAAAATAGCCAGAACACACAAATAAGCCCAGGCAATCGATATTGGAACATATTTAAAAAACGGCTCTTTAAGTTGCTCATATATGGGCTTTATTTTTATCATTTGTCCGTTTTCCACTTATCAGTTTTTCATCGCCATTTTTTAACAATTGCCATATGCCGTTGGTAAACATCACTATCTGCCATATCTTCTAAATCAACAATCTGTTTTGACCGCCAATTCGGATATTCCTCAACATCTGTTCCTGGTAAATTTTGAATTTTTTGAGACTGAAAAATATCTTCTAACATCAGCATAAAAACTTCACTCTTTGTTTTAGACATATAGGTATGCACTGCTTCATCGATTCCTTCAGGATAGTTTTCACCATAAAGATAATTTCCTAATCTTTTTTTATCTTTAGGCCAAACGTTTGCATTATCTAATGCCTCTAACAATAATCGACGTTCGTTCTCACGCCTTAGATAAGCAGTTCTCATTTCTTCTTCACCATACAGCCCAAGCTTACGCATAATTGCAATCTCGTTTCCAAACCACCAAGCTTTCAAAGGAGGCATATCGTGTGTTCCGACAGAAGCAAAATATTGACGCTCATATTCATCAGGCTGTTTCATAGTACCTTTATCATCTTTACGTTCACTCCACAAAACCCCTAACAAATAAATATTTCTTTTTAACAATGATTCGCTATAACCGGCTTCAACATTACCTATACATTCCCCAACCACTGCACATTGATTAAGATAACTCTCTAAAGCTAAAATATTCATCATATCTTTGGCATTATAGCGAATATAAGTCCCGGACATTCCTTGATCAGGGATAATAAACAAACGCGATAATCCCATAATATGATCAATTCTGATTGCTCCGGCATAGCGCATATTTGCCCGCAGAATTTTAATAAACGGCTTATATCCGCGCTCTTTCAACTCCATCGGATTAAACGCACCCAATCCCCATTTCTGACCGGTTGGAAAATAAATATCCGGTGGAGCACCAGCCCCGCTTTTTTGAATATAAAGATATTTATCTCCCCAAACTTCAGCACTGTTTTTTGAAACACCCACAGGTAAATCGCGATATAATCCTATCGCCATTCCGGTTTTTTTAATTTTCTTTTCCACACAATGAAGTTGCCTATCTGCTTCAAATTGCAAAAATTTGAAAAACTCCATTTCCTTTTGATGCGACAATGCAAATTTTTCAACACCTGCTCCAACAGAAGAACTCAACGCCTTTTCATCTTTAAGCGGCAACCTTCCACCGCAAAGAGCACGTTCATGCTGTATTGCCTGGAACAATGCCAAACGATTTAACTCCCCTCCGTCTGCTTTCTTAAACGCTTCAAATTCTTTAGCATATGCACTGTTTTTTTCTTTTTTTAAACGAGCAAAAATTTTCTTTAATGCTTTAATTTTAGCCTGATAAACTAGCGTATAATTAATTGTATCCGAAGCTCTTGCCTGTTCCACCATCTTTACATCTTTATCTTGTTTTTCAAACAGTGGCACCTTTTCCACATCAATATAGATCGGATTTAAAAACAGCCTACTGATAGAAGCATACGGACTTGCCGATTCCGGATAATCATGCAACAAAACATTAAGTGGATTTAACCCTATAACATCCCCTCCACTTTTTGCAGTCAAATCAACCAATTTTGCTAAATCGGAAAAATCTCCGACACCCCAATTATGTTTGCTCTTAAGTGAATATAATTGTACCGCAAAACCATATAGTTTTTTCTTACCTTTTTTATCAAATGAAAAACATTTTTCAGGAGCCACCGCCAATGAGGTACGATATTCATTACAAACAGTTTTAAGCATAAGCTCATAATAACCAGGTTCAAGTTTATCGACTATATTTGCTTTAAGTTTAACATAAACATGCCGTCCTTCTTTGCGACGATCTTCTTCTTCAAACTTAACACAAAGAACTGTCTTTTTTTTCTGCCCTTCTTTAATGCAACAAACTTCTATATCTTGTAAAAATTCATCTTCTTTTAATCCAACATCAAACAAACGATGTGTAATATCAAAAACATAAATTGCTTCCATG
>JAGCRL010000073.1 GCA_017964705.1 Alphaproteobacteria bacterium | reverse complement strand
GTGTTATATTAATTAAATCTTGTAATATAACCATTGGAGTGGCACCATTGGTATATTGATCGGAAATAGCTTTAAGAACCTCTTCTATATTACCTTTTATAAGATTTTCAAATAAAGACAGCGATTGGTTACGATCAGCCAAACCCAACATTTTTTCAACAACATCCATCTTTATATTGGCATTACTTAAAACTATTGCCTGGTCTAATAAAGATAACCCATCTCTGGCAGAACCATCTGCTGCTTTAGCTATTGCTTCAAGAGCTTCTGTTTGTGCCGGAATATTTTCATTTTTCAAGATTTTGGTAAATAATTCTATTAATGTTTCAACGGATAATCTTTGTAAATCAAACCGCTGACATCTGGATAAAATTGTTACTGGAACTTTTCTGATTTCTGTTGTTGCAAAGATGAACTTTACATGTGCTGGAGGTTCTTCCAGAGTTTTTAACAGTGCATTAAAAGCCCCTTTAGAAAGCATATGTACTTCATCAATAATATAAATTTTATACCTTGCATTTGTTGGCGCATAACGAGCTCCATCTAAAAGCTCTCTGATATCATCTACACCAGTATGAGAAGCAGCATCCAGTTCCAGAACATCCATATGTCTTCCTGCAGCAATGGCTTTACAATTATCACATACTCCGCAAGGATGTATTGTCGGTTCTCCTTTCCATCCGCTCCGGTGCAATTTAAGGCGCGAGCAATTAAGCGTGCTGTTGTGGTTTTTCCGACTCCGCGAATTCCAGTTAATATATAGGCATGATGTAAGCGATTATTTTGAATGGCATTAGTTAGTGTTTGCACAAGAGAATCTTGCCCAAGCAAATCCTCAAAATTCTGTGGACGGTATTTCCGAGCTAAAACGACATATTGATTTTCATTTAGGTTTTCGTCTGTCATCTTCTTCACTTACGAGGCGAAGGGATACAGACCTCATTTTAATTGTTACGGCTGCTTTCTTCCGAACCTGACCGGGTTGGCAACAAAATAACCCTGTTCCCTTCATTTTTATCTGTGTTTATATTGCGCAAATTTGGTTAATTTGCAAGTTTAAAATTAAAATTAGCCTAATTATTATTTAACCAGTTTAAAACTTCTGAACTGTTCTTGCCGTAGAATCTCGGTAATTGTTCATATGTTATATATCTAACATCTGTTTCTTCCGTATCTCTATCTACTAATCTTTTATCTGCCGGGGAGATCATTATCGGGCCATCTCTTGTTACTTCCAGCATTTCAAGGCTATGACGACTTTGACCTGTCGGTAAAATCTTAAAATATCCATTTACACCGATAAACCCTGCTTTGCCGGTTATACCTGCATCCAACTCATTCTTGTTTTTGGAAGATAATACAGAAGCTAATAACACGCTATCATATGCAAACGAGTATACCGGTTTTGGCTGTTCACCGAATGTTTCGTGGTATTTATTGGCAAAATAACTATTGCCATATCCTTTTGATACCATCGGATAAACACCATGATACAAGATTGTTTCTTTACTTAAGTTTGTGCTATCCCATGCTGCAGTTCCTAAAAACATAACATTCGGATACATAACATCATTATATGCAAACATTGATACAATAGATTTCAAACGATTACCTGTGTCTGCAACCAAAACCATATCAAAATCTTTGCCGGATGAAACATCTCTAACAATTCCGGTAAAATCCATTGTGTTTGGATTATAAAAACCGACTTTTTTAAAATCTACTCCGTGTAGTTTAGCTGAAGCAATACCTGCTTTTACAATATTTAAGCCACTGTTGTTATTAGGAACAAGCATAACCAGTTTACTTCTACCTTTTGATGCCCCATAAGCAATTGAACGTTCAACTTGCTCACTATTTAACAACCCAACACTATAAATTCCTTTTTGTAAAACCTGAGGTGATGTTGTAAATGATACAACCGGAATATTTGAAGATAATGCTAAGCTAGTGATACTGCTGACCTCTTCTCCCATTAACGGACCAAGAATCAATTCTGCACCTTCAGAAATTGCTTTTCTGGCTGCTTCTGCCGCACCTATTTCTGTGCTTTTTGTATCATAGAATTTTAATACCAACTTATTGTTTTTTAAGTCATCCAAAGCCATAAACATTGCGTTTTGCATACCTTGTCCGATATTAGCAGCTTTTCCGCTTAACGGTAAGAGCACGCCGATATTCAGAGCATTTTCAACACGCATAGATTGGTTGACTGTATCATAATCTATAATATCATACTTTTGGTCAGAAACATCAATCCGATTATCTGTTAGGCGATTATTACAACCTAAAAGACCTAACACGAGAAAGAATAAGGTAATCTTTTTTAACACTTGCATTTATTCCTAAAATATTAAATACTTGTTTATCCTTAAATCAAAAAACATTTTTTGTAAAGAAAAGAGTTAATAAAATGTTAATTTCTGGATTATATATCGTTGCAACTCCTATTGGCAATTTAAAAGATATTTCCGAGCGAGCCAAAGAAATACTCAGTGATGCTGATATTATTGCCGCTGAAGATACGCGTGTTACAAAAAAACTTTTCACCCTTTTAGGTCTTCCGACTAACAAAAAATTTATTCCCTATGAAGACCATTCAGAGCAAGAAAAATTTCAGCAAATAATAGACCTAATCAATGAAGGTAACAGTGTGGCTTTGGTTAGTGATGCCGGTTCGCCTTTAATTTCTGATCCAGGCTATAAGCTGGTGCGTGAGTGTCGCAAGCAAAACATTTATGTTACCACCATTCCCGGAGCCAGTGCGGTTATTTCTGCATTACAGCTTTCGGGGTTACCGACCAACCGTTTTATGTTTGCCGGTTTTATCCCAAATAAAGATAAAGCACGAATCGATTTATTTACCGAGTTAAAAAATATCAATACGACCTTAGTCTTGTATGAAACAGCCATTCGGCTAGAAAAGTCTCTTGAGGCTTTACAAAAGATTATGCCCGCGCGTGAAATTGCCGTTGTGCGCGAAATCACCAAACTTTATGAAGAAACGATTTTCGGCTCCATCGCTGATGTATTAGAAAAGCTTAAAGCGAATCCTGCCAAAGGTGAAATTGCCTTAGTTATTGCCCCGCCTGCTGAACAACGTTCTGATGAGGTGGATATTGAATCCTTGCTCAAAGAAGAAATGCAAAAATCAACGCTCAAAGAAGCCGTTAAAAAAATCTCTGAAACTTATCATCTCAAACGGAATGATGTTTATGAAAAAGCCCTTCAAATTAAAAATCAGTCCGTATAAATCCGGCTATTTGGCAGAGTTTTTATGCCGTATGTATATGCGGTTTAAGGGCTACCGAATCGTTGCCAAGAACTATCTTTGCGGCACCGGTAAAAAGACCGCTTGCGGTGAGTTGGATTTTGTCGCGGTAAAGGGCAAGACCATTGTTTTTTGTGAGGTTAAAAAGCGGCAGAAAAATAAAGAATTTATGCGCGCTTTAAGCTACAAACAGCAAGAGCGAATCTTAAACGGCGGGCAATATTTTCTCCGCGTAAACCCGAAATATAAAAATTACACCATGCGTTTTGATGTCTTTTTCGTAAGACTCCCGTTTTCTATTAAGTGGATAAGAAATGCCATTTATAGGGATAGGTGATAGCCTTTATATCTCTTAGTAATATTTGTATTTCTTTCTTAAAGTTATGAAGTAAAAACAACTAACCAATAGAGATAAAACTTCAACTACAATAATTGCACTCCATACACCATTGATGCCAAAATATATCGGTAATACCATTATGCACAAACCCTCAAAAACAAAAGTACGTAAAGTCGAAATAATTGCAGAAACAACACCATTGTTTAAAGCTGTAAAAAATGATGAAGCATACAAGTTAATACCAACAAGCAAGAACGATATGGAGTAGACTCTTAAGCCATGTGTTGAAACATCTAGTAAATTTGAATCATAGCTGACAAACATATTTGCTAATGACTTTGCATGCAATTCTGCAAACATAAAAAGCAAACATCCAGTCATTGCAATCAAAAACAAACTTTTCTTGAACAAATTCTGTAATTCTTTATAATTTTTGGCACCAAAATGATAGCTTATTATAGGCGCACTACCTTGATTATATCCTAGAAAAATGGCTAAAAATATAAAATTAACATAGCCGATAATTCCTAATGCAACTACCCCACTTTCTCCCATTATTTTAATGAGTTGATAATTGTATAATGTACCGACTATAGAGCCTGAGATACCGCCTAAAAATTCACTTAATCCGTTGGTATAGGTTTTAATAAGTACCTTTATATTAAATTTTGTTTTGCCTAAACGAAGCGATGTTTTATTCGGAAATATGAAATAGATTAAAGGGACTAATCCACCAATCGCCTGGCCTATTGTTGTCGCCCAGGCAGCCCCTGCTAATCCTTTGTGAAGAAAAATAATAAAAATTACATCTAATACTGCATTGGTAATACCTGCTGAAACCGTAATAAATAATCCTAATTTCGGTCTTTCTGCGGTAATAAGAAAACCTGGAAATAGTACTTGTAATATAAAAAATGGTATAGCTGGAATGATAATATATCCGTATGTTAAACAATTTTGTGTTAAATTATTATCTGTCCCCAAAAACACTAAAAGTGGTTTTAGGAGCAATACTCCGCATAAGCCTATGAATATACCGATAATAATTGTGCTGTATATAATTAAAGAAAAGATTACATTGGCTTTTCTTTTACTTTGTTCCCCAAGTGTCTTAGCAACTAATGCGCAGCCACCTGAACTAATCATAAAACCAAATGTGCCAAGTATCATTGAGAAAGGAGCAATAATGCTAATAGCCGCGAATGCTGTTGCCCCAATAAAATTAGACACAACCCAACCGTCTACAATGCAGTAAACTGATGTAAAAATTATCATCAAAATGGATGGAGCAGTGAAGCGCAACAGCTTTTGATATGTAAAATGCTCTGCCAGCTGAATATTCATCAAATTTCCCTCTTTAACCTCTTTCGCCATTTTATATTAAATACTTGACGGATGCACTCTATTTCAATAACATTTATATGTCAATTAATTACAAAAGGATACCAGATGCCAGAACTTTCTTATCATTGTTCGCCCAAAGGAAATATTGAAGTATTTGAGCCAAGTCAGTCTAAAGGAAAATCTTTGGTCTTTTCCACTCCATATATAACTTTAGCTTATATTTTTGGTATTAAAAATCATAATGACTATAAAATCTCTTTACAAACTAATCCTTTGCGAATTATTGAGATGTGTCCGAATGCTCTAGAAAGATTTTACAAAAATCAGTCAGCATATCTTTATACTTTTAATGCAGCAGATTTTAGCGGCCGCACTCAATGGAATGGTGAAATAACATCTGATAAGCCGGTTAAACCATCCAGTTGTGATTTTATACCTGATTTGCAAGCTGCAATTTTAGAAGAAGAAAAATCAGAAAGATTAGAAATACTGCGTTTTCCGGAAAGGAATAAATATTTCAATATGGATGAACATTTAGCATCTCGTGAATATAATCAGCACATAAGTATGTCTTTTTTAGTTTATCTTTTGGATTTAGGAAACTATGATTTTATAAGAGAGTTAGCCAAATACAAAGATAACAAATTTCTTTTTGAAGAATTTGGTAAAGAATGCGTTCGTTTTGCGAAAAATTTATCGCAAAATGATATCGTAACGCATGATTCTAATATTATCCCTAATGAATTTAAGGAAAAATATCGTTATAACAGTGATGATAGTACTGTCGCTGAAATTATCCTCAATGTTTTTTCTCTCAAAGATGAAAAAGAAAGGCTAAATTGCATTGATGAAATCAAGTCCCTTAATAATAAGGAATTAACGGCTAAAATTATTTTTAAGCTAAAAAGCTTGTCTGATTTGTTGCAAACTAAGAAAGCTGCCAATTGCCCTATAGTATTTCCTAAAGAAAATAGCTTATAACTCCTTTTGCATCTTAATTGTCGGATATGAAAAATCCCATCCGCGCATAGACCATTTTCCCTCTGGAACATTCAGTTTTTTAAACCCTACCTTTTCATAAAAAGCCACTGACGGGCCATCTTTTAAGGTTGAAATTATGCAATATTTAAAACCCTGTTCCTTTTTCATTTTACACAGTGTTCCAACGAGTAATCTCTCAGCACCTTTCTTTTGGTATTTCGGATGGCAATATAGTGCATCTATAGAAAATGTTTCACTATCTCTATCTGTTATGTGCGCATTAGCAACCGGTCTATCCTCAATGGCTAAATACATCTTGCCGTCCTTTAAGTATTCTTCGGTCATTTTAATAACATCATCATCAATTTTTAGGGAATCGAGAAAATCATCTGGTAAATACCCTCTATATGAAGTTTGATATGTGCTTACGCGAATATCTGCTACAAATTTTGCGTCCTCCGGTGTTGCCAAGCGTATTTCCATTTCAATCCCCTTAATACATCACTTTGCTTAAATACAACCCGCAAGCAGGTGCCGTCGGTCCGGCAACTGCCCTATCTTTTGCTTCTATAATCTTTTTCACATCAACTGGTGCAAATTTGCCATCACCCACGCACTTCAATGTCCCCACCATATTCCGCACCTGATGATATAAAAATGACCGCGCTTCCACAATAAAATCTATCTCATCCCCGTTTTGTAGAATCTCTAATTTATCTAATGTCTTCATCGGTGATAATGCCTGACACCCAGCGCCCCTAAATGAGCTGAAATCATGGTGTCCGAGCAAATACTTCGCACCTTCTTTCATCTTCTCCACATCAAGCGGATAGCCCACACACCACACTCTGTATTTTAACAACACTGTCGGTGCACGCCGATTTAGAATCCGATAAATATATCCTCTGCCCACCGCCTTAAACCGCGCATGGAAATCATCAGCCACTTCTTCCACCTCAGTGGATTGTATGCGTGAAGAATTCTCTTTTTTCCCCTCATACAAAGACGTAATGTCTTGTTTTGCCACGTATGCCAGAACTCTATAATAATTCCCCCGCAAAGTTTCAATAAACAAAAACTTTTCTTCAGCCTTGTCC
>JAGCRL010000072.1 GCA_017964705.1 Alphaproteobacteria bacterium | reverse complement strand
CAGTCCGGTTATGAATGTCTTGCTCAGCTTGCTGTTGAGGCAGTTAGAAAGAGCTTTCTCACGCAAAATTCCAGATGCTCAAGTTGAGGTTAGAGTTGTTGATTGTTACGGCGCTCGTACGGCACGAGTATTTATCTCATCACCTACGGCTTCGGCACGTAGCTTGACAAAGATTTTTGCTCGCGAGATCAATGAACTTTGTGATAACTGGATATCATCAGAACTGCTTGATTGCGTCTGCAGTGATGCAATGATTGAGAAGCTTGATAAGTATGAAAAATCTGATAATGCAGCGCTTGAAATAGCTTGGCAACTAGTCGGAAGAGGAGGGGATCAAGATGTAAGCAGCCGAATTTTAGATATCGGTATGACAACATCAGAAGATGTTCGTTGTATGGCAGAGCGCTTATTCAGAGGATCAAGAGTAACGTACATTGTAGCAACATCTTCAAAAGATGAATGTTATTCATACAAAGAGCTTCTGATGGCACTTCGTTCAGAGTTCTTAATTGAAGACAGCGACGAGTAAAAGTACTACAAAAAAAATCGGCAACACGAATGTTGCCGATTTTTTTTAAATGTCTACACCTATTGAAGCCGCTAAGGCCACCTTGAGAGGCATTGTTGGATAATGCTTTATATCAATGGCCTTGATGTCTACCCCCAATCTTGCCAGGAGTTGTTTTTTCTCTTCCTTATTGAAAGGATTTTTGAACTGGTGGTAGAGTGCTTCGCGCTCCTCGAATTTTAATCCGATGGACTTTCGGATAGCTTGTTGGATGCTTTGCTCTTGGTAGCTTAGCAGTTTTTCTGACAGCTTTGTTTCCAACTCACAGAGATTCAATTGTCGAACATCTGCTTCGAAATAACTGACACCCAAGATGGTCAGCAGTTTTTCGCGTCCTTTTTTAGCATTTTGATTTTTTAGGCAAGATACCAATTCGTAGATATCTGCCGGCGGCAAAAAATCCAACGCACGTACCGCACTTGTGTAGGTTTGTTGGAAAACTTGCAACTTTTCTTTGTCCGGGCCAATGCTGCGGACATTTTCAAAACTGATCCCTAACTTGCGGCTGAGATCCATGGCTTGATTAATCAGCTGCTTGTTTTTTGGGCCGACTGATGCTGTTTTGGGACCTTCTTTTTTCGACTTTTCGATTGCTTCCAGATATGCTACCCAAAGCATTGGCGGGTGCTTTTGTTGTTTGCGACCGGCCGTTCTGAAACAGCAGTTTTCTGCTGGGAGAACTTTTTTCCAGTTATAACGGTAATAGTGCTTTAGTTCATATACGTTACCGAGTTTCTTCCAGTTTCTGGTGCTTGGAAGTGGCTTTTGCCTTAATAGCAGCTGTTTTTCCCTGGAGAATTCTTGGGCTGATAGTTCACATAGTCGGCGCTCTCTTGCCTTGTGAGCGTTTTCGTATGTGTATAAGTAATATGAATTCTGGATACGGAAAAGGTCCTTCTGGACAGTCGATGTCCGGTCGTTCGTCCAGGATTTGAATCTAAGCAATTCATCCACTAGAACGGCCAGCTCGATGTAGAGTTGTTCACTTTGCTCTACATGATGTACCTGATGTGACATACGCTCTAAATTTAATAATTAAACATATATTTATTGAAACTTTTTTTAATATAACAGATAAAATAGACAAAAACAAGCAAAATTTTATTTTTTTTGAAAATATTTTTTATAGGTAAGGTAGATGAGGTGTTTGGTCGGTTGTCGGTAATTTGATATAAGGCGGTTTTTTATTTAAGCGGGCTTTAATTGGGGGCGGTTGGTGCCAATTTAAAAATGTTTGCGGGGCTAATAAATAGGCCATGCGAAGAATTTTTTCGGTTACAGCCGTATTATAAAATTCTGAAAAAGAGGCGAAAATCAGCCCTAATATAACGGTTTGTTCAAGTAACGGTTGCTGCATAGCGGTATCTGAGGATGGAATTTGATTAAGGGTATCATTAATTTTTTGTTCTAAATAAAGCAAAGTTGATTTGAGGGAATTTTTGTTTAAATCACGCAAGAGATCTTTGTTTTTACCGTCTTTTTGGCTGATGTTTAAAAATGCTTTATATGATTTTAGCAATGCATATAAATGTGATGTGCTGCAAGAGGGCAGATAATGATGTAAAATTTTTATGATTTTGGTATCGTCGGCATTATTGCGGATAAGAGTGAAAATGAGTTGGAATAAATGGTAGTTGCGCAGTGAGTTGGGGTTGTTTTGCAAATAAGCGGAGATAATGTGTGTGGGGGTCTTTTCTAACTCTTGGAGTAAGGTTTGATTATTGTTTAGTAAGTTGTTGCGTTCAATTAATTTTTCTAATTTTTTTGTAAGAGAAGCTTCATCATTTTGGGGTGAAGTTTCTTGTTGGGGTGGTTTGTTTTTGGTGATAATATGGCATAAAAAAACAAAAGGTATTAATAGCATTAATACCGGCAATGTGTATAGTAAGACAGCTAGTAAATAATGTGGCACGATTTTCCTCCATTACATCAGTTGCACAACCTTTAAAATATAATCTTTTAACCGGTCGGCACAATAGAACGGAAGGCTATTGAAGCTTTGATTTGATGTAGGCTATTAGTTCATCATCTTCAATTTCAGTGGCATATTGAAGCGCCTGATTAAGATAATTTTCTGCTTCTGTTTTTATACCTTGTCGGAAGGCGATTTCTGCTAAATTATTATAATCTGCGATGGCACCTTTTAAGCGGTTTTGTCCGTGTTCTAAATCTAGGGCTTGCTTAAATAATGTTTGGGCGCGATTTAAGTTATTTTGCTTAAATTCTATTAATCCTAATAAAGTGTAGGCATTGGCCGGATAATAGATGGCCGATGAAGTGCGATAATTTTTTATGAGTTCGGTTAAAATTTGTCGGCTTTTATTGTAGGCTTGGCGGTTGTAATATATTTGCGCACGAAGATACAGGCTTTCAAACATGCCGGCAGTATTTTCTGCAGTGGTATGATAATCTAGGGCTTGCTCGCTATATTTTAAAGCATCAGCATCATCTTTTCGTTTTAGGTATATTCGTGCCAACATTTCAGCAGCAAAAGCCAGAGTATTTGCATTTTGAGATGTTTCCAAAACCGATAAAAAGTGGTTTTGGGCATTATCAATATCTTCTTTTAAGTAATAAAGTTGCCCTAGCCAATTGTTAATATTCGCGGTGGTTTTGGTAAACTGAAATTGAAGGGAATCGTGATGTGCAGATTGCAGATATTGGTGAGCTAAATCAAAATCTTTTTGGGTTATTTCAAGCAGACCCAGATAGGCATTGGTTTCTATTATTTTGGCAGGTAAGTTGATGGTTTGGTAAATTTTTTGTGCATCCAAAAACAAATTGAAAGCGGCATCGGATAAACCGCTGATGCGATAAATTTGAGCTAAAGTCTGCATACTTTCGGCTTGTTCGAATTTATATAAATTTGTTTTTTTGATAAAAAATTTG
>JAGCRL010000071.1 GCA_017964705.1 Alphaproteobacteria bacterium | reverse complement strand
TTGTGCAACTGTCGGGATAAGAGCTCTTTTGCGAAGACATATCAAAAACAAGCTGATTACAGCCAAAACAGATGCAATCATACATAACGAAGAATTTGTAAAACTGATGTCATAACCACCAATTTCTATCGGGAAAATCTTCTTAATTTCAAATTGCTCTATTGGACTGGACATTATTTATTCCTTCTCGTTATCATTCTCTTTCTTTTACATAACGGTAGATATTTAAGATGCCTGCAAAACTCCCTAATATGACGAATATTAACAAAAAGATAAAACCTGTGTCAAATATTTCATCTAAAATATACCCTATTCCCATTCCCACCAAAACACCGGCGAAAAGTTCTGTTGTTATTTGAAAAACAATAATAGCATTTGGATTTTTTTCTTCTTTGTTTAATAGTTTATTTTCTTTATTTTTTGATTTTAATTCTTTTATTCTTCTACTTAATTCCTCTATGTCTTTGGGTATTTTGGACATTATCTTTGAGCTCCTAAGCGATGATCCAAATATTCTTTGAACTCACTATAACTTTTTGTTCCCATAATTAATTCTTTACCATCTCTTCCTTCAACAATAAAAGCAGGAGTTCCCTTTATATCAAAGTTTTTTATAGCAGCTTCTTTAACTAGCAGAATATCACTTGTTAAACGTTTATCTGCCTTACAAGCCTCTATGCCTTGGTTACTTAAACCAAATTTTCTGGCATGATCATATAATTTTTCTTCATTTTCAGAAAACAACCAGTCTTTTTTATCATACAATTCATCAATAAATTTATAAAATCTATCTGCCGGCAAGCAATATGATATTTTTGCCGCACGCATTGACATTGGTTCCAGAGGAAAATGAATAAAAACAAAACGCAATTTTCCTTGAGAGATGTAGTCTCGATTTAATTTTGGTAAAGTAAATTTATGGAAATCTCTGCAATGCGCACAAGCTAATGATGAATAAATATACATTGTTAATGGTGCATTTACATCGCCCATAGCACGAATACGTTCCGGAAGTATTCCTATATCACCCCTTACCCTCTTAGAAAATGGCTCTTCTTTTGCCTGCGCTTCATTTGATAAGATGAAGGTATTATTCTCAAAAACAAAACCTTTTGTTGCTAAATATCCATATGCACAAAAAACATATACAATAATCAGTGCCATGAAACGGCTAATTCTTTTTATAATTTGCATTAATTGTTTACTCCTTCTGTGATGATATCACATTTTTACCTATGTTTATTAAAATTTTCTTTAATTTTTCATTTTTTATTTCTTTTGTAATATCTTTTAAGTGGTCATTCTCTTCTTTTGTTAGTTTTAATTCTGCTTTTTTATTTTTTTTCTCTTCAAAATTTTTTAGTTGCATATTGATATTTTGGGCAATATTTAGTCTGTGTATTGCTTGATACCCAAAATATGCATTTATTTTATCTAGTATATATTGTTCTTTGTGCTGAATTTCCAAAGCGAATCCACCTGTCGGAACTTCAAGATATAGCGTTCTAATATTTTTTTTATGATCAAATTTTGTTTTTATAGGATTACAGAATGTTGCAATTTCTTTATCAATAATGTCCTGCCAATTAATAACTATTTCTGTTCCGATTATATCTTCAGCCGATAATGAGCCTTCCATCAGAGGTATAAAAATACTACCAAGACTTTCTAAATCTTGACAATGCGGTTCTTCTGATATGTTTATTTTATATTTTTTCATTTATTTTTTT
>JAGCRL010000070.1 GCA_017964705.1 Alphaproteobacteria bacterium | reverse complement strand
TCTTGCACAACATCATCTATGTCCTTAACATCAGCATTAAGCATATAGAACTTAAGCAGATCTCCTTTACCGAAGTGTTTAAATTCATCATACAAAGTTTTTGCAACATCTGTATAACCGGTTGAAGCTTTACCATTATAAACAAACCCCACTTTTAATCCGGCAAAATTATTATTATAAAACTTAAAAAAGTCTGCACTCATTTGTGCTTTTGAACCCAGTAGCACAATTTGCCCTTTTTTATTGGTGCCGGATGAATGATACGCCTCTGTAGTTGGAACGATTTGAAAAATTTTCGCACGTTCATAGATATCTGTAATTTCTGCAAAACGATTAGAGCAATACGGTCCAACCACCAGCCCTATTTTTTTAGATTTAAGCAAAGTCAACATCTCTGCTGTGGAAAGAGCCAAACGATCATCGCATCGGTCATCAATGGTCAATAAATCAATTTTTTCACCATTAATACCGCCTTTATCATTAATTTCCTGAGCTGCTAACCGTGCCCCTTCAAAAAGCTCTTTCCCGGCATGAGCATAATCACCGGCCTTAGGAGCAATAACTGCCAAGGTGATTTCCGCCTGTGCAGCAAAACACGTTAACAACATTATAGCAAAGAAAAATACCAATAATCGCTTTTTCATTCTGCCCAACCAGGATAATGGTAAACAACTGTTATAGTTATATACACTATTTTTTATTTCGCAAGCTAAAAAACAGTATAGACAAAAACAACTTGACAGAATAAAAAAAGACCTTATTATACAACACAAGAAACAATTATTGTGCCTTTTCTATCCTATTATGTTTTATAATGCATAACAAGGTTTTGGGCACAAAAACCGATGTCGCTCCCTAAAAATATTAAGCTATGGGAAAAAATTTGATTAAGGCGGCATTCGTTGCTGCCATCATTACAATGATTGGCGTTTCCTGCCAAAACCAAAACAAAAATGAGAACCTATCCAGTTTAACCTACGATGTCCAAGTTGACAGACATGAAGAGAACGGTTGTGTTACCGATACCTTCCGTATTACCTGCTCTGATGGTCGCTCTTGGGAAAAGGTTATCCCCACGGTAACTGTCGAGTATTCTTACCCGAAGGATAAGGGCAACCTCCTCGTGGCAACGCCCGAGATGAAAAAGAACCAAAATTTCTCCTACGAGGAGACCGATTTCTTGGCTTCCAAAGAGGTCGATCTACCCTGGAGGGTGGAGCAAAAAGTGGTTACGGACTGGTACAAAACCCAGTTCTCAGCGCCGGATACTTCCGTGCTGAACCTGGATATCCAGGTAAAGATTACTACCTCTACAGTATTCTTTATTGACCCCAAAACAGGCCGCGGCATGAAATGGGAAAATAAACTCGATAGATACTGCATTGGTAATTATATTGACAATCTGCAGCACGCAGATGTTATATTCAGCGACCAAAAAGGTTCTTACGTCGGAACAAGATGCCTCGAAGTTGTTTATTACCTGAATAACAACGAGCTTTTGTTCCAGAAGCTGGAGAACGATTTATTCGTCCCGCAACCACAAAAATAGGTT
>JAGCRL010000011.1 GCA_017964705.1 Alphaproteobacteria bacterium | reverse complement strand
GGAGAAAAGCAACGTGCGGCTATCGCCAGAGCTGTGATTAATCGTCCGGAATTGTTGTTGGCTGATGAACCGACAGGTAATGTGGATAGTGAAATTGCCGTTAAATTGATGAAGCTTTTTGCAGAACTTAATCGTCTGGGAACAACAGTTGTGATTGCTACGCACTCTAATGAATTGATGGAGCGATATAATTATCCGAGACTTAAGCTTGAAAACGGAGGGCTGAGTTATGTTAAATGATGAAAACAACGAAATTCAGCAAATGCCGGAAAGACCAGCTGGTAAGCCTAAGGCTGATAAGGCAAGAATGAAAGCTTTGGTGAAACAAAAGCCGCCGGCAAATGCTTCAGTTGCGTTGCCGATTGATGAGGGGTATTCTAAAACCTTTTTGAGAGTTATTGTGGCTGTTTCCGTGTTTTTGTTTGCGATTACCTTGGCCGGGGTTTTGGGTATTAATACAATGTTTGAAAACTCTAAGAAACAAGTGGTTTCTAATTTTACCGTACAGCTTTTACCACTTCCAGACCATGAGGCCAGCCAGAAGGACCTTTCAAACGTGGTCAGCTTTTTGGAAAGATATCAAGATGTTACAGAGGTAACAGTGCTTGATAAAGATGATTTACACGCATTATTAAGGCCATGGTTGGGAAACAATGTGGATATTGATTTATTACCTATTCCTAAGTTATTAGATGTTAAAATTGATAATGCACGAAATTTTGATTATAAGGAGTTAGGTGTACGACTTTCGGAAATTTCTCCGCAAGCGTCTATTAACGATCATAATTTATGGTTAGCAAGATTGTTAAGATTTATAAACTCTTTGAAAATGCTGGCTGTTACCGTATTAATTATGGTGGCTGTGGCGGTGATGGCGGCAATTATCTATGCTGTTAAAACAGGGCTTAATGTACATCGAGAAATTATTGGTATTTTGCATATTATGGGAGCAACCGATGAATATATTGCGATGAATTATGTGAAACAGATTTCGCAAATGACAATGTTGGCAGGTATTATCGGGACGGTATTAGCAGTGCCAGCAATTATGTTAGTGGGAAATATGGCTAAAGGAATTGAGGCCGGTATATTTAATAGTGTAACTTTTAGCATGGAAAACTGGCTGATTATTTTGGTTATGCCAATGGTTTGTACTATAATAACAGCATTTACGGCTTATGTGACGGTAGTTAGGACATTGCGGAGTATGGTCTAGAAAAATAAGGGATAAGACTGATGAAAAAAATTTTAGGGTATGTCGGACAGGTAACAGGTCTGTTTTGTCTTTTATTGGTTACAGCGAAATTTTTTTACGAAGCAACGAATAACTATTATAATGTTTTAGGAAAATTCAGGGATTTTTCCGTTTATGCATGGTTGGGAATGTTTTCTATTTGGGGGACAGGTTTTTATTTTTGGTTAAAAAAGAAGAAATCTTTTGGGCTTATGTTTGCCGCATGGCTTAGTGTTATTTGTTTTGCTTTTGACTGTTATCGATTTGTTATATTTGCCGGTGATGATATTTGCAAATTATATATAAGAATTATCTTAGCTATAATGTTTTTGTTGTATGTAGCGGCAATTGGTTTTCATTTACGGCAATTTGCTTATTTTTCGGTGGCGGCTTTTTTATGTATATTCTTTGGATGTTTCTTTCTTTATCCAGTTATATTTACGGCAAAGGATGTATTCTTACTTAGTGGTGCAGGTTCATTGCTATGGTTATTTCTTCGAAAAAAGGAGAAAAAGTCGCTCGTTTTATTGAGTCTGCTTTATATGTTTTTGCTTTATACTTTCTGTGCAATAGGCTGGAGCTTTTATGATAGGACACATGGTATTCGCTTTTATGAAAAGCCGGTAACGGAAGTTGCCGAAAATATTAAAGTTAGTGTGGTGATGCCGGTGTATAATGCGGAAAATACGATTGAACGGGCATTAGATAGTTTGCGGCATCAAACGTTAAAAGATATTGAAATTATTTGTGTTGATGACGGTTCGACTGATAATACGTCTAAAATATTGGCTAAGTATGCTGCATTTGATAAGCGTATTCGGGTAATAAGGCAGGAAAATGCTTTTATTGGAATGGCACGTAATCGTGGTATGGAAGAAGCTAAAGGTGAATTTATCGGGTTTGTGGATAGTGATGATTGGGTAAGTTTGGATTATTTTGAGAAGCTTTATAAAATTGCGCAGGAAAAGCAGACTAAAATTGCTGAAACAAAAGTGATTTGGGATGTTGTTAATGAATATTATCCGCATGCTAAACAAATGGCTGTACATGCTTTTAAGGAAAATGCTGAAAATAAACAAGTATTGAATGCTTCTTCTTTTGAAGGTTTTTCTAAAGATTTTTTGGGGTATGTATGGGATAAAATTTATAAACGTTCTTTTTTGGAGGAAAATAATATTAAATTTACTTTTTATCGAACAGTTTATGAGGATAGTTATTTTTCCTTTCAAATATATATGAGCGGAGAACCGATTGCAGTGGCGGAAAACGGCTCATATTATTATTGGAAAGGGCCGTCATATACTCATCGTACTGTTGATAAGCCGACAGATGAAGCTGTCCCCTTTTTTAAGGCATTTGAAAAGATGATTAGAGATTACGGATTTGATAAAGAACAAGAAAATAGATTGCTTGATATATATCGGAAATATAGAAACCTTGCTTTTCAAAATTATTATGAGGGGATAAATAATGATAAAGGGCGAAAAATTTGGCGCGAAATGGTGTTGGAAGCATTCCCTGATGCAGGAATTGATTTTGATAAGATTGATGAAGAAATAGCTCAAAGTGAAAAAGAAGTAAAAGATAATAGTAAAAAACGTGTTTTATATTGATAACGTAAAAGCGTGTACAGAGATATACATTGTTTATAAATAGGAAAAGAGAGTTGTTCTTTGCTAATTTTTTGTTATGATGATAGTGTCTTTAATCTATTAGAGGGGTAACTATGAAGAAATATTTTGCTGAAATGTTTGGTACCTTTGTGTTGGTATTTATCGGTTGCGGAGCAGTTGTTTTTGCCGGTTCAACCGTAGGACATTTGGGTATTGCTTTTGCTTTTGGTTTGGCTGTTGTGGCAATGGCTTATGCTATCGGGCCGGTTTCTGGAGCGCATGTTAATCCGGCGGTAACGCTTGGTGTTTGGGGCGCCGGAAGAATGAGCAGTAAAGATGCTATCGGGTATATCATTTTCCAATTTATCGGAGCAATTATCGGAGCGGCTGCTTTGCTTTTAATTGCTTCTAATCGTTTGCGCGGTTATGATGTGGAAATTGCTGGCTTAGGCTGTAACGGTTGGGGACCAACATATGGCGAAGGCTATGGTATATTGGCAGCTGTATTGTTTGAATTCATCGCAACATTTATTTTTGTAAAAGTTATTTTGAAATCTACAGAAAAACCTTTGGAAGTGGCCGGTTTGATTATCGGTTTGACTTTGGTGGTTATTCATATTGTCGGTTTGCAAATTACAGGTGTATCGGTTAACCCGGCACGTAGTTTCGGACCTGCTTTATTTGTTGGTGGAACTGCACTTTCACAAGTTTGGCTATTTTTGGTAGTTCCGGCTGTTGCCGGTTTGGTAGCCGGTTTGTGCTGTCGTGTTTGTCCGGATTGCAAAAAATAAGCTGATTTGATAACCGTTTTAAGGAAAGGTGGTTAAAGTTTAATCACCTTTCTTTTTTGTGGAGAAATCTTAAAAATAATGTTGCCTTTTGATGAGATAGTATAAACTTAGCTTGGTTTGATAGAGATAAGGAGCGCTTGATGCGTTATAGTATGAAAATAGTTAGTTATAGTTTGATTGGGTTGATTGTTGTTTGGTTGTTGGGTTTTGTTTGGTTTACCCATACGGTTTTTTCTTATATTCATGCCCCGACACAAGGTGTAGGAGTGCCTTCTGAAAGCGGTATTGCAGTTTTGACCGGAGGACGGCACCGGATTGGGCAAGGACTTGAACTCTTGGAACAAGGGAAAGGTCGGCGTTTGTTGATTTCCGGAGTGCAGAAAGGGGTTAGATTGGATGAAATAGCTGAAAAGGAAGGAATACATCTGTATGATGATATGCCGGTTGATTTGGGGTATAATGCTACTACAACAGAAGAAAATGCTAAAGAAATAGCTTCTTGGGCAGATAAATATCACTTGAAAACAGTATATGCAGTGACTTCGTTTTATCATATTCCGCGGAGCCGATCTGAGCTGATGCATTATATGCCGAATAAGGATTTGCGGTTTGTAGCGGTTAATTCCGGGTATGTACGTAAACATTGGTGGCGCCATTGGGGAAGTTTTAAATTTTTAGCGGCTGAGTATATGAAGTTTTTGGCTGTTTCTATGCAATATTGGTAAAAAATCAGTAGTCAGGCTCATTGATAATTGCCACGCAAGTAAAGAGTGAAGTAAGGGAAAGTTGAGCTGAAGATGAATAAAGAGAAGATGTTAAAGATAGCAAGGTGGAGTACATGGTTGCTATGTATATTGTGGGTAGTATTAACAGAACTAATGTTTGCTATGACAACAAATGTGTATATATATAGTGTGTATATATTTGTAAATAATATAATCTCATTAGCTATGTTAGGGTTATTGTTGGTACATTTAGTTTTTGGTAAATGGTTATATTTTTTTATTTCTTTGGTGTTTTTTGCCGGTTCGTTATGTGTTTCATCAATAATTGACTATTGTGGTTGTAGTGAGGCAGGAAGAGATGCCAATGAGTTTGTTATTCATGATTACTTTGTTGAAGAAAATGTAGAGGAAAAATTAAAAAATGAAGAGAAACAAGTTGAAACGATAAAACAAGAAGATGAGGAAAAACAAGAAGAAACTATAGAGCAGAAAGATGAATGTTTTGCTAACACAGGTGATCTTACTACTGATGAATTAGAAGAATTGCGGAAAAAAGGTTGTTTTAAGGATACTGAAAAACTAGTTGAAAGTGAAACAATAGAACAAAAACAAGTTGAAACTTTAGAACAGAAAGAGGTGGAAAATGAATAAAATTTGTATTTTTTTACGTTCGCTGATAGCAAATATATGGTTTTATCTGGCACAGGCAGTTGCTTATGTGTTTGTGATTTTAGTCGGTATTTTTTCTCGTAAAGCTTGTGTGGTGTTGTGGGATAAATTTTTTCATCCAATTATTTGGAAAACAATGCTCTTTTTGTGCGGAATTAAAGTTGAGGTAAAAGGAAAAGAGTATGTGAAACAAGGGTATATCTATGCTTCTAAACATGAATCAGCTTTTGAAACGTTTGCTTATACGGCAATTATTCCGAATTCTATCTTTATTTTGAAAAAAGAACTGACTTATCTGCCTTTGTTTGGTTGGGGGCAGGCGCTTTACGGAATGATTGCGGTGGATCGCAGTGCTGGCAGTAAAGCCATGAAGGGAATGCTCAGAGATGCTAAAAAACGTGTGGCTGAAGGGCGGAATATTATTATCTTTCCGGAAGGAACACGGTGTAAACACGGAGAGGTTAAAGGCTATAAATCCGGTGTTCTCTTTTTAGCTGAGGGGTTGGATATGCAAATTGTGCCGGCAGCTCTTAATACCGGTTTACACTGGGGAAAAGGTGCATTTTTGAAATATCCGGGAACGGTTACTTTTGAGTTTATGCCGCCCATGAAAGTATCTGATTTTGCTAGCAAAAAAGAGTTTATGGAAGAGTTGGAAAAACGGATTGAAAGTAAATGTGCAGAATTATGGTAGAATGATATGGAGAATAATGATTCTTTAGCTATTTACATACATTTTCCTTATTGTAAAAGTCGCTGTCCGTATTGTGATTTTTTTAGAGAGTTATTGCCTAAAAACTTTGATGAAAAGCTTTTAATAGAGCGCTATCATCAGAATTTTTCTTATTTGGGTGAACTGTTGGGGAATAGGCCTGTTCATTCAATATTTTTTGGTGGAGGAACGCCTTCTTTGCTATCTGCTGATGCTGTGCAACAGATTTTAGATGATGCGGCTCGCTATTTTACTATCTGTGATGATGCGGAAATATCTCTTGAGGCAAATCCTAATACGTTTGACCGAGATAAATTTGTCGGATTTCATAAAGCAGGAATTAATCGACTTTCTTTAGGAGTGCAGGCCTTAAATGAAGCAGGATTGCGTTTTTTAGGGAGGACACATACACTCGGTGATGCTAAAAGGGCAATGGAACTGGGGATGCAAACATTTGAAAAGTTTTCTATTGACCTTATTTATGCGAGACCGGAGCAAACTTGGAGAAATTGGAAAGCCGAACTGGATTGTGCGTTGTCATTTGGTTTAAAACATATTTCACTTTATCAATTATCTATAGAAGAAGGGACAACTTTTGCTCGTAAAAAAATTGAGCCGATGAGTGATGAAGATGCGATAGCTCTTTATGATAATACAATTTCTTATTTGCGAGAGCGTGGTTTTGAACGCTACGAGGTTTCTAATTTTGCTAAAGATGAAAACAATCAGTCTGTTCATAATTTGGTTTATTGGCAAGGCGGAGATTACATTGGCATTGGTGAAGGAGCACACGGGCGTTTTATCCATCAGGGGAAAATTTATGCATCAACGAACGGAAAACAATTGGAAGTTTTGACGCCTGAAGAACGTGCAGAAGAACTTTTGTTAATGGGCTTGCGAGTT
>JAGCRL010000010.1 GCA_017964705.1 Alphaproteobacteria bacterium | reverse complement strand
CTTTGATGAGAGAACACTGAGGAATTTCCTTTGGATAGATTGCTTCTCTCAAAAACCAAGGTTTCTCCCAAATTTTCATAATTCGAGTGGTGACTTCCGATGTAAACCAGTGGCGCTCGGGAAGATTAAGTTTAGTTACGTAATAACCATCAAGATATACGCCTAATTCTATAAATTTCTTTGAGAACATTTCTCGAATTTTAAAATAAGATTTTTTTTCATCAAGCAAAGCCAAAATTTCGCGTAAATTACGGATGTTAACATTAATATACAGCTTATTTTGGCCAAATATCTTTGCAACAGGATTTTCCGTAATCGTATGCAAAGCCAAATGCTTTTTTATGACGGCTTCAGCCTCTGTATCATTCCAGGCGATACTTAAGCCTAAGAGCGTTATATCAGAGATATTTATATTTTTAAAATATAAATCACTTGATATGAACTCAAATCTGGGGTAGGTGTTTGCCGGACTGATTGTTTGTTCCAACCATTTCGGATTTGCCGAAAGAACGGCATCTAATATTTCCGGATTAATTCCGGCCCCGTTTCTTGCCAACCACGAATGACAGAGACTGTCAAAGGTAATGACACCGCGTATGATAGCTTTTGAAATAATTGTTTTTTTCATAAAATAATATTTTAGTTGTTAATAATTATTTTCATAATATTTTGTCAAACCACATTTTATAGGTTTTTATAAAAAAATCAATGAATTTCTTCTTTACTTTTCGCTTTTTGTCCATATAATAAACAGAAATTTTTATTATTTTAATTGAGTTATTATGGAAAAGAAAGTTCGAAGAGGGATTTTAAAAACATTTGGTTGCCTTATGGGGGCTTTGGGTTGTATAGCGTGTGCATATTGGGCAATATTTGAGTGGCATCCCGAGGAAGTTGATGTTGCGGCAAGAACATTCAGACTAATGACAATATTCATTGCCGTTATTCTAGGCTTTTCTTGTATTTTTGGAGCTGTTTTATGGAGCGGCTATGCCCGAGAGAGCAAGAATGAGAAAAAAAGAACGAGCTTATTTGAAGATTAAAACAAAACTGCCGATATTAACATCGGCAGTTTTTTATTTCCCTTGCATATCCGGATTATTTAGTTGAATCTAATTTTTTTTAGTGTATTAATAGGATAACATTAAAGGGATTTTTCAATCCCTGTTTGAGTTTGTTTAAATAAAAGGAAGAAAAAATGGTATCATTGGCAGAGAAAATGGCAGCAAATATTGATGCTTCCGCTTTCAGCAAGGCAACAGAATTAAAGAAAAGATTGTGGTTTACGGTTATGGCTTTAATCGTTTTCCGGTTGGGAACGTTTATTCCGTTGCCGGGGATTGATCCGCATATTTTAGCAGATATTTTTGCACGCAATGCTAATGGTATTTTAGGTATGTTTAATATGTTCGCCGGTGGTGCGTTAGAACGTATGACTATTTTTGCATTGAACATTATGCCTTATATTTCGGCTTCCATTATTTTACAATTAGGACAATCGGTTGTTCCGTCTTTGGCGGCTCTGAAAAAAGAGGGTGAGGCCGGACATCGTAAAATTACGCATTATACCAAAAT
>JAGCRL010000069.1 GCA_017964705.1 Alphaproteobacteria bacterium | reverse complement strand
TAAAAGTTACTGAACCTATTTCTCCATATGCCGCCACCAAATCAGCTTGCGAGCAACTTTGCTACACATGGCATCATTTATATGGGTTACAGATTGTTGCGTTAAGGTTCTTTACTGTTTATGGTCCTCGTCAGCGTCCTGATTTGGCAATCAGTAAATTTGCCAGATTAATTGATGTAGATAAGCCCATACAAATGTATGGTGATGGCACAACCAAACGTGATTATACTTTCATAGATGATATTGTTGCCGGTATTAAAGCATCAATTGAGTATAACAAGACAGGCTTTGAAATTATAAATTTAGGCGGTGGTGAGCCGATTACCCTAAAAAGAATGATAGAAATCATAGAGCAAGAAATGGGTAAAAAAGCCATTATTGAACACATGCCGATGCAACCAGGAGATGTGGAAAAAACAGTTTGTGATTATACAAAAGCGGCAAATCTGCTTGGTTATAAGCCAAGCACAACATTTGTAGAAGGCATCAAAAAATATATAGCGTGGAAAAGACGCTCGTAATATAAGCATTTCAGCACCTAAGTTTGTGTCAAAAGGTATAGAAAACCTATATCGGATAATGTATAGCAGAAATATTATCTAAAATATTTTTGAAAATATGCTAAAATCAATTGCAATGTAAAAAATAAACACTATAATGCGTGCAGAAAAATTGTACTTAACTTTATTTTTGGAGATTAATAATGGATAACGAGCCTTGTTTAGGTTGCCAAGTTGGCGATAAATGGCGCAAAAAACGCGGATCTCTTATTATGGCTTTACACGAAATTCAAGGGGTAAAGGGTTATGTTGATTGGAAAGATGCAATGGATCTTGCAGAGACAATGGAAATTCCGCTCGCCCGTATTTATGAAGTGCTAACATTCTATAACTTTTTTAAGTTAGTTGCACCTGGAAAGGCTGTTATTTCTGTTTGTACAGGTACAGCATGCTTTTTAAAAGGAAATGACAAGGTTCTGGAAAAATTTAAGTCTGAGCTTAATATTAAAGAAGGTGAGAGCACCCCGGATGGACTTTTCCATCTGCAAGTTGTCCGTTGTGTCGGCTGTTGTGGTTTAGCTCCGGTTTGTGTCGTCAATGGTAAAACATATGGTCGTATGACACCAGAGCAAGTGCCGGAAATATTAAACGAATGGCGTGAAGTATTTAAAGAGGAGGCTTAAGCAATGGTTGATATGGCTGAAATTTATAAAAGATTTGATATCCATGAGATAGCAAAAAAGAAACTTGCCGAAATAGAAAAATATAAATGCAATATTTATTGTTGTCATTCAACAGGTTGTAAGTCTTCCGGCAGTGATGATTTGATTACGCTTATTCAAAATATTTTAGAAGAGAATAATCTAACTCAAGAAGTTCGTGTTGTGGCTACCGGTTGTATGGGACTTTGCGCACAAGGACCTCTTATCAGAGTTGAGATTAATGGCAAAAAAGATATTTTATTTAAGCGTCTCAATGCGGATATAACACGCGCTATTATGGAAAAATATGTTATTCCAGCATTAAAGACAGAAGGTGATATGGTATTAGCAGAAGAGCTAAAAGCAAACGTATTATCGCTTGATTTACCTTTCTTCCAAAAACAGGAAAAGGTTGTGCTTAAAAATGCCGGTCATATTGATCCAGAAGATATCACGGAATATATGGCTAGAGGCGGTTACCTAGCATTAGAAAAAGCCTTAAAGACAATGACCCCGCAAGAAGTCGTAGAAGAAATTAAAAAATCAGGCTTACGTGGTCGTGGCGGCGGTGGTTTTTCAACCGGTATGAAGTGGGAATTAGCCGCTAAAGTTCCGACAGTGGACGAGAAATTCATCATTTGTAATGGTGATGAAGGCGACCCTGGTGCCTATATGGACCGTTCTATTTTGGAAGGTGATCCACATGCCGTTATTGAAGGAATGATGATTGCCGCATATGCTATTGGTGCAACATCAGGTTGGTTCTATGTCAGAGCGGAATATCCTTTAGCCGTTGAACGTTTGAAAAAGGCAATTCAAGCTTGTAAAAAGAATATGCTATTGGGTAATAATATTATGGGCACAGGCTTCTCCTTTAATGTAGACATTCGTCTCGGGGCAGGTGCATTTGTTTGCGGTGAAGAAACAGCACTTATCCACTCTATTGAAGGTGCAAGAGGTACGCCTCGTCCAAGACCGCCATATCCTACCAACAAAGGTTTGTGGGATAAGCCATCATGCGTTAACAATGTAGAAACTTTGGCAAATATATCTAAGATTTTATTAAAAGGAGCTGATTGGTTTGCTTCTTTTGGAACAGAAACATCTAAAGGAACCAAGGTTTTTGCTTTAACAGGTCAAGTTGAACATTCCGGATTGATTGAGGTTCCAATGGGAACAACAATCAATGAAATTGTTAACGAAATCGGTGGCGGAGTTCCTCAAGGTAAAACTTTGAAAGCTGTTCAAACAGGTGGTCCTTCAGGTGGGGTTATTCCTGCAAAATATATGGATATGCCAGTTTGCTATGAAGAGCTCAAGAAACTCGGTTCTATTATGGGATCTGGCGGAATGATCGTAATTGATGATTCATCCGACATGGTTTCTTTAGCAAAATTCTACTTAGACTTTACAGTTGATGAATCCTGCGGAAAATGCGCCCCATGCCGAATTGGTGGTAAACAGATGTTATTACTTCTGGATAAAATCAATCGTGGTCGTGGTAGAAAGAAGGATTTAGAGCTTTTAAAGAAAATTGCTTTTGCAATGCAAAAAGCTTCATTATGTGGTTTAGGTCAAACCGCACCAAATCCAGTTTTATCGACACTTCGTTTTTATGAAGAAGAATATACAAATAAATTGCTTGACGGTAAAGAGAAGGAGTAATCAAAATGGTTAAATTAAAAATTGATAATATTGAAGTTGAAGTTGAAGCCGGCACAAGCATTTTAGATGCAGCCAGACAAGTTCAAATTAATATTCCAACTCTTTGCAAGCATCCGGATGTTGAACCAAGTGCGGGTTGCGGCATGTGCATTGTCAAAGTAGGTGGCAGAATTATGCGTTCTTGTTGCACTCCTGTATCAGAGGGTATGGAAGTAATAACCACAGATAAAGAACTGACAGAAATCAGAAAAACAGTTTTAAAACTCATTTTAAGTAATCACCCTAATGATTGCCTGAATTGTTCCAGAAGTGGTCAATGTGAGTTACAGGAACTGACATCTGAAATGGGTATAGATAAAAATGAGATTGTCAAACTGGTTTCACAAGAGCCTAAAGATGACACAACCTGTGCTGTCGTTTTTGATCCGGCAAAATGTATTGCTTGCGGCCGTTGTGTGAATATTTGTCAGAATATTCAAAATGTTTGGGCTTTAAGCTATTTACATCGTGGCTTCGGAACAAAAGTAACCGGCGCTAAAGATACAAAACTCGGAGATTCTCCTTGTGTTAGATGTGGACAATGTGCCGCTCACTGCCCAACTGGTGCAATTACAGATTATGATAACACTCAGAAGGTTTCAGCTCTGCTCAATGATAAAGAAAACATTACAGTTGTTCAGATTGCCCCTGCTGTTCGTGTTGCATTGGGTGAAGAGTTCGGTTTTGACTTTGGTTCAAACCTGACCGGAAAAATTTATGCTGCACTTCGTCGTTTAGGTTTTTCTAAGGTTTTCGATACCAACTTTGGTGCCGACCTCACAATTATAGAAGAAGCTACGGAATTTGTTAAGAGATTTACCACAAAAGACAATCTTCCGATGTTTACTTCTTGTTGTCCGGCCTGGGTAGATTATTTAGAAAAATACTATCCTGAAAATCTAAAAAATCTATCATCCTGCAAATCACCACACCAAATGCTTGGTGCGATAGCCAAAACATATTGGGCAGAAAAAGCCGGTGTTGATGCATCAAAAGTAAAAGTTGTTTCAGTAATGCCTTGTACAGCCAAAAAATGGGAAAATGTTCGAGATGAAACAATGAATTCTTCTGGTTATAAAGATGTTGATGAAGTTATCACCACTCGTGAATTAGCCAAGATGATTAAAGCATCTGGAATTAACTTTAAGAGTTTAAAAGATGAAGAAGCTGATAATCCGTTAGGAGAATATTCCGGTGCGGCAACCATTTTCGGTGTAACCGGTGGTGTGATGACCGCAGCTCTCAGAACAGCATATTTCTATATTACCGGTGAAGAGCTCGGTGAACTGAATTTTAAAGCAATTGAAGGTTTAGATGCTGTAAAAGTTGCAGAAGTTAACATCAAAGGCACCATAGTTCGCATAGCTGTTGTTAATGGTCTTGGCAATGCCGAACCGGTATTAGAGGCTATTAATAAAGCTCAAGCCGAAGGAACAGAGTTGCCGTATCACTTTGTAGAAGTGATGGCCTGTCCTGGCGGCTGTATTGCCGGTGGTGGACAACCTCGTGTAATGGGGGCAACTTTTGATAAACCTTGGGGAATTAACAATGAAATTCGTAAATTGCGTTCCAAAGGGTTGAACACAGAAGATGAAGAAGCAAAGAACCGCTTATCTCATAAAAATGAATCTATTAAAAAGCTATATGCTGATTATTTAGGTGAGGCCGGTGGTGAAAAATCACATCATCTGTTGCATACAAAGTATCATAAACGCGACTTATATAAGAAAGAATCATAATAAGCCGATATTGATAACAAAAGAAGCGACACTTTTCAAAAGTGCCGCTTCTTTTTATGTTACCTACTCCTCTCTTGCGTAGCGATCGTAGTAAGCAGTTACTTCTTCATCATTTGCACGTTCAATGAGTGTCGCAATTACATCCCGATCAAAGATAAGTATGATAGAATGAGTGATGTAATACATGATTAGCTCATGGTTTCCTGATTGGATGAGGCGTATTTGCGCTGTATAACATATATTCTTATAGCGCTCAAGATACCTTAAGACAAATCTTTGTAAGGCATCTAACACACTGTCTCGTCCGGTGGTAACAAAAAGGTAGTCTATCAATTTAACTTGAGCTACATCAGAAAGTGGATTATCCTTAGTGTATTCACTAAGAAAATCCAACTCATCAGTTAACTTATCAGCTTTTTCGCAAGCATCCAGTGTTTTCTTAACCATATACCCTTCAGCAAATTTGCTAAATTTTGGATACCTTTTATTACCATTCTCATCAGTAAAGAACGGAGGGACCTTGTCATCAAAGATACGCGTCTCTAACTCATGGATGAGACGATTGTTCTGCAACATGAAGCTGAATGCTTCTGGCAATTCATCTTTATGAGTGTAGACGAACAGCATAACTTCAGATGCCAATTCATAGCGCCTGCTACCTGTTGTATGAACTTCCAACAACTTTAGAATTTCATCCTCACGGCCGCGTTTATAGCTACTCATCAGTGTAGTCATTTGTAACTGCGGAGACATAGTAATCAGACTGAGATGGGCCATCACTTGTCTGTGCGCCTCTCTCTTTTTCTCTGCCATAACACGTATTTCCTGAATTTGTTCAGGTGTTAATTTTCTACTCATAATAGGAATTTAATTATAGGTTTGACATAAAGTTATTTAGAATGAGAAGAAGATAGAGCAGTTAAACCGTTTTGTCAAGAAATTTATTTTTAAAGTATAAGTAAGTTACGGATTGCCGGATAAATTGCAAACAATAAAAATATTATTGACTCTCAAGTCTATCAAAATTAAGCTTTAAAAAATTAACGATATTAGGAGCTTTTTGATGAAAAAAATATTATTTTTAGCTTTAATGCTTGCAGGTTGTACAACATATCATCAAACGATTTCTTCGTACAATAAGATTGATTTTAATGCTAAAACAGTAGCCGTCAGTAGCGCAAATATGACAGATATTTATCAAGAGTTTAAGCAAATTCTAAATGAATCTGGCTTCAAAATATACAACAAAGATAATGGCGGATATATGGCACGTTATGAGCTTTCCGACGATATTCAAAAAGATGATAATGTCAGATGCGGACTGTGGGAAACTGGCTACACATATGATATAGTACTTAAGGATACTTTAAGAAAAGGAGAAGTTTTCGGAATGCAAGGGCAGGGTTGTCGTGAAAATATTTTAAAAGACTTTACGGCACTTATTAATAATCGTTATGGCGAGAAAAAAAATAAGGTAGATGAACCCAAAGACGAGGATGCTATTCAAGCACCGGCACTAAGATCAGATGGTGTTACTTGGTGGGGAAACTAACCAAATTATAACTAAAAAATTATAAAAATTATGTGTAAACATAGGTTTAAGAGCTTGTTTTTATTTCAAATTAAAAATAGAATAAATTAAGATTAAAGTTTATAAAGTAAAAGGTTAGCTAAATGAATAGCTTAGAAGTTGAAACAAAAAGATTAAAACGCGAAGTTTTAGTTCGCTTGATAAAAGCATATTTATCTGATAATTTCTCAGCCAACACACGTCTTATCCCATTTGATATGCGGCCCAAATATTCAGAAGTTCCGTTTCGGTGTTGCGTATATAAAGAACGTGGCATTTTAAGAGCCAGAACACTTGCTGGATTAGGATTTTCCATTGAAGAAGATGATGAAACGGTGTCGCTTGCGGAATATGCTCAAAAATCACTTAAACGCTTAAAACCGGATCCTAATCCGTTAACGGTAGTAGAAAGCGCTTGTCATAGTTGTCAGGCTTCTCGTATATATGTAACGGATTTATGTCAAAATTGCGTAGCTCGTCCCTGTATGAACACCTGTCGTTTCGGTGCTATTTCTCATGTTAACGGAAAATCTGTTATAGATTCAGAAAAATGTAAAAAATGCGGAATGTGTATGGCCGCTTGTCCTTATGGTGCTATTATTAAAACAATTGTTCCTTGTGAAAACGTTTGTCCGGTGGGAGCCATAGCCAAAGATGAAAGAGGCTTTGCCCGTATTGATTCCGAAAAATGTATTTCTTGCGGCAAATGTGTTTCGGCTTGTCCGTTTGGTGCCGTTCACGCCAAATCGCAAATTATTGATATTCTAAAACAAATCAAACAAAAAAAAGAAGTGATAGCCCTTATAGCTCCTGCTTTAATTGGGCATTTCCCCGGCACTCCGGAGCAAATTCAAGAAGCTTTACATAAAGTTGGCTTTTCAAAAGTTTATGAAGTTGCCCAAGGTGCAGATATAACAGCCACTACAGAAGCTAAAGATTTTCAAGAACGCCTACAAAATCAAGATCCTTTCATGACAACATCTTGTTGTGCTGCGTATAATGAATTGGTAAAAAAACATATACCGGAAATCAAACCCTATGTTTCAGACGCACACACGCCACTTTATTATACGGCAGAGATTGCTAAAAAGGAACACCCGCAAGCTGTTACGGTATTTATCAGTCCGTGTTTTGCCAAACGTCGTGAAGTATTAGATAATCCTAATATTAATTATGTAATGAATTTTGAAGAACTTGATGCTATGTTATTAGCAATGGAAATAGAAATGGCATCTTGTCAAGAAAAAGAATTTGAATATCAAAGTTCAACGGAAGCTCGCGAGTTTGCCCTTTCCGGCGGAGTGGCCAAATCTGTTCAAGCCGCATGGAAAGGCCCCAAAGATGCTATTAAGCCGGTAATAATAAATGGTCTTGATAAAGTAACAATACGTGATTTAAAACTCTATGCCAAAACTGGTCAATGTTCTGCGGGAAATTTAATCGAGGTTATGTGTTGTTCAGGTGGTTGTATTGCCGGCAATGCATGTCCGGGACCATATAAAGAAGCTTCTAAAAAAGTCAAAAGTTATGGAGAGCAAGGCCACTCGTTAGAAGAAAGAAAGGATCAAATATGAGTAAAGTCAAAACAGTTAAAGATTTAGACTTATTAATTGATCGAGTACATGTTGCGCAAAATAAATATGCTACTTTTTCAGAAGAAAAGGTAGATGCCATTTTTAAGGCAGCCGCAAAAGCTGCTAATAAAATGCGAATTGATTTAGCAGAATTAACGGTTAAAGAAACCGGCATGGGAGTTGTAGAAGATAAAATCATAAAAAATCATTTTGCATCAGAATACATTTATAACAAGCACAAAAACAAAAAAACGTGTGGAATTATCAGTCAAGATAAAGTAAACGGCACAAAGATTGTTGCTTCACCTTTAGGTGTTATAGCAGGGGTTGTGCCCACAACAAATCCAACATCAACAGCTATTTTTAAGTCACTTATTTGCTTAAAAACAAGAAATGGAATAATCTTTTCACCTCATCCGCGTGCAAAAAAGAGCACAATTGCCGCCGCAAAAGTTGTTTTAGATGCCGCAGTAAAAGCAGGCGCCCCTAAAGACATTATAGGCTGGATCGATGAACCGGATGTGGATTTATCACAAGCTCTAATGACACATCCTAAGATTCAAGCCATACTTGCCACTGGTGGTCCTGGCATGGTAAAAGCCGCTTATAGCAGTGGCAAACCGGCATTAGGTGTAGGGGCAGGTAATACACCGGCTGTCATTGATGAAACAGCAGATATCATTAATGCCGTATCTTCTATTTTAATGTCAAAAACTTTTGATAACGGTATGATTTGTGCTTCCGAGCAATCTGTTATTGTTGTAAAAGAAGTTTATGAAGCCGTAAAAAAAGAATTCATCTATCGCGGCGAGTATCTGATGAACAAAAAAGAAATAGAAAAGCTTGGTAAAATAAATTTAATAGATGGCGGTGTTAATGCCGCAATAGTAGGGCAACCGGCATCTAAAATTGCAGAACTTGCCGGTTTCAAAGTTCCTCAAGATACC
>JAGCRL010000009.1 GCA_017964705.1 Alphaproteobacteria bacterium | reverse complement strand
GTTGTTAAATATATTCAAGCCATTTATTTGTTAAACAGGCAAAATTTGCTTATGGTTTTAGATCTTTTTACCAAGTGAGAATACATTTTTTTGCAGATGATTTAAGCGTTACTTTAATACCCAGAGGAATGATGTGTCGCGCGGGGATGTGTCCATAGGCAAAATTTGTAACAACAGGGATATTTATGTCTTGTGTGAAATCTTTTATGCAATCTTCAATGCTTCCATCTTCCGGGTCTACAATCGGGCAATCTTTAAAAGAGCCAAATATAACAGCTTTTAGCTTATCAAAATTTTTTTGTTGTTTCAATTGGTTTAACATTAGGTCTATTTTATAGGTTTTTTCTTCGATATCTTCCAATAATAAAATTTTGTTTGTTAAATCTGGAAAATATGGAGTGCCACATAAATAGCACAAAACACTTAAACATCCGCCAACAACTTCACCAGTTATAGTTTTATTTGTTAAGCATTTTCCGGACTCTATTTTATGTTTAGTTTCAAACAATGCTTGTTCGATAGATTTTCTGGTTGTCGGATTTATTTTATTACTTTTAACATCATATCGGGGTAAGAAGCCTGTTAGCGAAGGGTTGTGAGTTTTTGTTAATAAAGCGTTTTGCAAAGCGGTTGAATCGCTCAAACCGATAACAGGTTTGGGGTTGTTTTTGATTATATTATAATCTAAGAAAGGTAACATTCTGGTTGCACCGGCGCCACCACGCAAGCAAAATAAGGCTTTTATTTGTTTGTCAGCAAAAAGGGTGTTAATTGCTTCTGCTCGTTGTTTATCTGTTCCGGCCATATAGCGATAACTTTGATTTAAGTTCTGAGCAAGAACAGGTATCAGTTTTAATTTTTTGAAATAATTAAGAGCAGGCGTTAAATCTTTGTCTTTCAGGCCAACTGAAGGTGCAATTATGCCGATTTTGTCGCCAATGTTTAAAAAGCTCATTTTAATTTCTCCAAAATATTATATCCCATATCGGTAATTGAATTATCACGAGCACCCATTAAAACAATTCGATCTTGTGGTTGAGCTATTTCTAAGATATGATTTGTTAATTCTTCTCTGGTTTCAAAATAACGTGCATCAATGTTGTGCCTTTTAGCATAATTTACCAAATCTTTGGATGAAATATCTCGTTTTACAGTGCCTCCGGCAAAGAAAATTTCCGGTAATAATAAAATATCTTGAGGTGACATATGCTCTATGAAGGCATCCATGATTTCTTTTCCCATTAATCTCATAGGTGTAAAACCATGAGGTTGAAACATTGTGATAACTCTTCCTTTATAGCTTTTTAGAGCAGACATTGAACCGGCAACTTTATCCGGATTATGAGCAAAATCGTCGATAACAGTTATGTTGTTTGTTTGTCCAAGAACTTCTAACCGACGTTTTGTTCCTAGAAACCCCTCTAAAATTGAGCAAGCTTTGTCAGGTTCGATTCCAAGCAAAGAACAACAAGCAACAGCACACATAGCATTTGCTACATTAAAAGCACCTATCAATTTTAAGGTATATTGTTTGTTTCTAAAAGTATATCTGGTTCCTGTTGGTATTGCGGTGATATCTTCTGCAAAAAAATCTGCTTTATTGTTTTTTATTCCAAAAGTTGTCGTTGTAGGATGCAAGTGTAATAAAGGTTTGCTGTTAGGGCAATCTTTATTTACGATTGCACCGCCTTTTGCTTTTAAAATAAAATCGGAGAATAGTTTTTGCAGTTCTTCTATTGGTTTATGATCTAAAGTAATATTATTTACAACTGATATGTAAGGTGTGTATTTTTCAATAGAACCATCGCTTTCATCTGCCTCTATAACGCAGTATTCACCATCATTTAATATTACATTGGGAATGCCAGGTTGGTTTTCATAATTTTTTAATAGTGCTCCATTGATGACTAAGGGCTTTTTTTCTGATTTATCTAAAATATAGCCAATCATTGCCGTAATTGTTGATTTACCGCTTGTTCCGCCAATAGCTATGTTATATTTGTAAGAGGCAAATATTTCAGACAATAAGTCAGAACGATGCTTTACGGGAATACCTAATTCTTTAGCGCGTTTAATATCCGGAACAGTATCTTCTACGGCGGTTGAGGCATATAATGCCACAAAATCTTTATCTAACATGGAACCATCTTGAGGATAGATTTTTATTCCAATTTTTTCTAAGGCTTGTTTGTTTTTTTGTTCTCTGTTTTGGTCAAAACTACGATCTGAGCCATAGATGTCATTTTTTTTATATTTTAATACTTGTGCCAGGGCGCTCATTCCGCTACCACCAACGGCACAAAAGCCTATTTTTGCCATTACAAATGTCCTTTTTGTTCTTTTCGTTTAGTTTGTTTTTAGCGTAAAATAGTTAAATTTTTTATAAAAAAAGCTTGAACAGTGTTCAAATCTTGGTTAGTCTATAGAAAATTTTGATTTATTTGAGGCGGCTATCATGCAAAAATCTAAAGAAGAAATTAGAGCAGATCTTATTGCTAAAGCAAGAGAATTATTAAAAAATAAAGGTGTTGAATTTTTAACCGCACGTAAATTGGCTGATTATTCTGGATATTCGGTTGGGACGATTTATAATCAGTTTAAGAGTATGGATACATTGGTAATGTGGGAAAATTGCCAGACTCTTGATGAGCTTTTTGATGAATTAAAAAAAGTTGAAATGAGCTCGGATGCATATATAAATCTTAATCGATTACTGGATAGTTTTGTTGATTTTGTTCTTGAAAATAAAACACTTTGGTTTACGTTGTATGATTTTCATTTTAAGAATAATACGAACAAATATGCTACTTTTTATTTGAGGCGGATGGTTAAGATTGTTCAATTATTGGAAAATAATTTATGTAAACTGTTTGTTCGTGTTTCGCCTAAAGAACGTGAGGTTTCTACAGAGGTTTTATTTATTACAGTTTTTGCGCTTAGCTCTTTGTTAACAAAGGAAAATGAATTTGCACGGCTAGAGAAGAAATATGTAGTGCGGGTGCTGTTTAACACATATCTTGCCGGAATGTCTTATTTAGCAAAGAAATAAAGGGATTTATGTTTGTCTCGTTTGTTATGTTTTTACTTTTGGGTGCTATTTTTTTATGTAGTTATGTTTTAGGGGTTTAGTAGCAATGTCGAGATATTTAAAAATTTTTATTGCTTTTTTTAAGGTAGGGTTATTTACATTTGGTGGCGGAGCGGCGATGATACCGCTT
>JAGCRL010000008.1 GCA_017964705.1 Alphaproteobacteria bacterium | reverse complement strand
TGGTCAAAAGCCCTTCTCTCTTTTTATTTTGAAGTGGAGCCAAAGCCACCGTTTCGAATGGCTGTTGCATTATCGCAATAAGTAATGCCGAAGGGTAAAAATATCCCCTGACAAAAGGAAGCACCAGCTTGAAGTTCTAATAACTTATTTTCATTGGTATCATTGGTTATCTTTACAAAAATATGCCCTTCATTATCCGAGTAATAATAATCGCTATCTATAATGCCCATGGTGTTATCTACCTGAAGACGATATTTAAAACCTAAACCTGATTTTGGGACTATAGCTAAAAACCAACCATTTTCTATTTTTACACGAATACCTGTTGGAATTAAGATGTTTTGTTTGGGAGATAAGGTTATAGCAACGGGAGTAAAAAAATCATATCCTGCGGAACCGTTTGTAGCACGAAAAGGAAGTTTGATTTGCTCATAAATATGATTTATTTCTTCTGTGGTATGATTAAAAATCTTTTCCCATGATGATACAAATTGTTTGAGACTTACTTTTTCAAATTCACCAATACGTTGCATTTTATTCTCCATTATTTATTTTTTAAGTTACAAAAAATGCCATTTGTTTCAAGTCTTATCTTTAAATTTCCTCAATTCTTCTTAAAAAAAAAAAGAAACCTCGCAGCATAAAGCTGCGGGGTTTCTTCTAAGAGAGCGAACATCAATTTCCATCTTCAAGAAGTTTATTGATGTCGATGATGTTGTTGCCGCCGACCACTTTGGGCATGTGTTCGGTAGCAGAGCGACGGGTGAGACCAGGACTATTGTCCCAGACATCACCAATTGCCTTATCAGCAGCGGCCTGGCCTTCACCACGGATTCTTGTGGCTTTGGCATCACCTTCGGCCTCAATGGCTTGCCTTTCGGCTGCCACGGTGGCGGTGGCCTTGCGGGTTTGTTCGACAACGAGTTTGCGTTGAGCCTCTTCGAATTCTTTCTCGAACTTAACCTCTTTGATTGTAATTTTTACGTAGTCAAAGAAGTTAATCCCTTCGACATTTTCTTTCCAGAGTTGCTCTTCGTCAACCCATTTTTTTATGGTCTTACTGGGATCGGCTGGATCGGGAACTTCCTTCTCCACCATGTAGACCTTGGTCTCGATCAGTTTTATGACCGGGACCTCGATGAGTTGACCATTGTTGTTGATATCGTAGAACTTTTTTTCGCTCATATCGATATCATAGCACTCTCGATCATGGTGCCCGTATTCTTTTGTTGCAGCACTGCTCTGCTTATCGAGCTCTACTGCAACAACCTTGGAAATGATCTCCTCAATTTCTCCCTTTTGAGTTTGAAACTGAGCGTAGATCAACTTAGAAACCAGAGTATTTATTGCCCCGTCCACCCAATGGGAGACGTGAGTAGCAAAGTACCCCTGCCCACCAAGCTTCAACCACATGATGTGGGCATATTCAGGCCTAATGGTAAACGTCACAATGTATGTGATCGTCAAATCATTTCGTGTCAGCACCTTCATCGTGTCTGTAATGGGCACAGATATAATCTCTCGCAAGTCCATCAGATGGGTATCCGTGACGAACGGAATTATGAAATGAATTCCGTCCTTGAAGGACTGATTTACCAGCTTGCCCATCACTTGTTTGACACCGGCAAATCCGCTTGGGACAAACCACAAGGACAGGATGCCCAGGGCGCCCAAGACCATGAAGAAACTTATTGTAAACATAGTTCCCCCTACTCCCCAAATGAGGCTTATAGCCATGATAAGGAGAGATATTGGGAGCACCACAATTTTAGTAAGTCCCTGGATAAACTTGATTAGCTTTAGAAATTTCATAACTACTCTCAATTTATTACAAAGTGCTTATTGTTTTGCTTGAAATTTATTTTAACGTTATGTATTTTACCATCTCTCAACGCATGAGCCTCAGTGTCAAGTCTATATCACCTTCTAAGTAAAATAACAAAACGTGATAAAAAAATATGTTACAGATTATTGCTAACCCGTTCTATATCTTTTATCTAAATTCCTCGCGCACAACAGTTTACTTTGTTTGTTAATAATTTATATATGTATAATCTATAATAATTTCTTATTTAGGGTTTTATTGTAGCATATTTTTTAAGATAGGTCAACATTTTTCGACAAAAAAAGGCTCTCGAATAATGGAGAGCCTTTGAAGTGTTTGTTAGCTGTTAGAACCGATACTTTAAGCCGATATCTAACATTTCAGGATCATTTTTCTGCAACAACTTATTATACTTAAACTCAAGCGTAAATGCTTTGTAATCATAATTAATTGCTGCTTCTAACAACGCTCTGTCTTTTTGATACAGATGAGCATAGTCATTGATGTTATACCAACCAACAGCTCCTCTGTGACGTGCGTCTATACCGTTAAACGGTGAACTCAACTCACGATAATATACACCGCCAACTTTGAACCCTAACCTTCCGTAGCTGGCTAATGAGACTTTCTTCTTTAAGAATAATCCGGCTCCGGCTTCAACTGATAAGTTCTTGGTATCTTTGGTGGTTATTGCCTCTGCCGCATTGCCTTCATCTAAGCCTTCTTCATAATACCCTAAGGCATTTAACATTAAGGCTGGTTCTAATTGGGCAAAGCAACCTAAATCCATTGTATAACGCAACTCATTGGTAAAGCCGGCAAAAATATCTTCCAAATCTGCTGAACGAGCATTCTTATAGCTTCTATCCATGTCTCCTATACCATAGCCAACGCTCAATATTGAGGCTAATTTCAACCGATCGGTAAACTTATGCATATATGGGATAAACAGATTAATCACATCAAGTTTTCTATCTGCACCAACATCATAGCTGGTATTTATCTTGGTATATGCCAAACCTAAACCTAAACGATTCCAGTTGTTTAACCGCTTATCGCCATACATCCAGGTCGAAGTCGCATTCATATCATAACCGGATAGTACCCCTTTACCACTAGCATCTACACCTGCTGTATCTGCTCCGGCTACAACCCGATACGGATCATTTGTCGGCTCTAAGATGTTATCAGCCAAGCTTCTGTTCAAGCTCTTTAATGCTATCATGTTTTCATCTATTACATTCGGTAATACATCCGCTCCGGTTACGCGAGCTACTCTTCTGTTTAACTCTTTCTCATCCGTTTCTGACTTCAAATGTTCATATAATTCCGGATTAGAGCCTACAATGTAGTTTTCTTCCAGATATTCACCGATTGAAGCATTCGGCGATACTTCCGCAAAATTACGACGAGTTTGTACTACATCATATCCGCTTGCGTCTTCTGAATGGCGAACGTTTGCTCTAAACATGGCTGATTCGGATAATAAATTCAAATCATCTATGTTATCGCTGATTATCGCATTTTCAATGACGTATTCATCCGCATTACCGTTGGTTACTGTTGCCACACCTGCCGTCAAATCACCGGACAAGCTCTCAGCCTCATATACACCGCCATCTTCAAGGTATATCTTACCGCCTAAGCTGTTCAAATCTAATGCGCTGGCACTCACAATGTCTCCACTGTTATGTAGTTCGGCTCCATTTAAGTAGATACCGCTGTTGCCGCTCTTTAGCTCATCATTTATTTTGATTTGACCATAGTTGTTTACAACCGCGTCTCCGGAGTTTTGGTTAATGTATATACCCCATCCTTCTCCGTTTTCTGATGACTTAATGTTTATTATACCGGTCTCGCTGTTGGTTACCGTAGTACCGGTACCGTCTTCAACATAAATACCATATGCATCTTGGCCTTCTACATTGATATTACCTCTGTTTTCTACAGTATTGGCTCCTTCGCCGTATATACCATAAGCTTTTGCAGATGAGCCGGTTATATTAATATCACCGTAGTTCAATACCGTACCGCCACTGGCCGCATACATACCTATTGATGTATTGGCATCGTTATTCGATTGAATGTTGATGCTTGCTCCAGTATCATTCATCATGGTATTGGCTCCGGATAAATACATACCTATCGCTGTACCGGTTGAATTATGTGTGATATCAATCTCTCCAACCATGCCGAATTCTTCATCTACCGTATTTAGCAGATTTTCATTCTCACCAGCCTTTAAGCCTACCACATCTTCATCACCTTCTGAGGTCAGCTCTATCTTTGTCGTGTTCATCAATGTCATATGATCGGCTAAACCCGCGTTTGACAGACTGGTCTTATTATAACATTGAATATCTTTATCTCCATCAAATAAATACTCATTATCGGATCCTATTACACTGGTACCACCATCTACCAATTTGTAGTCTGTTTTATCATTACCATCACCTTCAATCGGTCCGTCAGGTAATTGGTTATATTGTTCAGTTGTTAAACTACCAACTCCACCTTCGCCACACTCCAATGTATATCTATAGCATACCGGTGAACTTGTTTTTGCATGGCATTTCCACAGACTTATTCTTTCTAAGCTACCTGAAATTGATTCAACCGTTTGCCATAGGTCATTACATTCTGTCAAATACTTACTTGGATTACAGCCACATCCCCAACAGGTTTCTTCTCCGGCAAACCGATTTCTATCCCATGTTGTTACAAAATCATCTCCAGATCCACATGTTGCTGGTGCTGTTGTACTGTATCCTGCATTACATTCTCTGGGCTCGCATTTATATAGATAGCTATATACAACACCATTTTCTCTACATTTCAGATAAACACCAGATACTTTCATACGAGAAGATAATTTATATCCTTTTGTACCGGTTTTTTCGCCTAATTCTGAATTTACGGCTAAACCACAATCATCTGACGTCGCAGCTGAAGTTGATCTGTATTTAACAACTTGAATTCCTTGAGCTGTGTATTCTGCAAGAATATCACTACACTCTAAACTTTCACCACCGGCTATATAACACCTATTATCTCCGCTATGGTTAAAGTGGCCATCAGCACTTACATAATCATAATTAACTTGCATACATGATGTACCTGTTTCGTTTACACAATAATCCTCTGTGGAATATAGTATATTATTTGTAGCGGTATCTCTAACTTCATAACCACTTTTTCCATAATAGCAATCACTTCCGTACCAACATCCTGAAGCTGATCCTTGTTTACAAGCTCCTGTTGTATTACCACTGCCGGTAATGGCCGCTAAACATTCCGCTTCAGTGTTATAATCTCCTTTTACTCCATCCGGATATGTTCCGCTGTGATTACAACTTGCTTCGTGACAAACTATTGCTTCTGCACCATCTCTTAAATTTTGAGTTATATTATGCACATCATCAAAGTATGTACCGTTTCGTTCGTCTATCTCATTATTGTAATAACCTCGTCCGGTTCCACCTGTGTAATCATTATCACATTCACATAAATAATAATTTACGCCATCTAACTGACAATGATCATATTCTTTTGTTCCATCCGGACAGCTGCCTACATAACGATATTTTGTTTTATCTTCGCAACCGCCACCATCGCCAGGTCTGTAACATGTAATAGAACTACCTTGGTAGGAATAAGATACATTATAAGTTATAACCTCATAGTTTCCTTCTGCAGGAGGTGTTCCCATCGTCCAGCCTTCTTTACAGCCATATTCACAAGTTTTACATGTAAAGGTACGTCTATCTGTACCATCGTAATATATATAATATTCAAACTCTTCTGTTTTTACATTTGTAGTTAATGCATATAAACTATCATTACATTGCATTACTGAACTTGTAGTGTAATACCCTTTGGCATTATTACATGATGTCATAGGATAACACCAATAGCATCCTGGATAATCTGTACTTTCTCGTGGTGAAGTGGTATATGAACATTCTTCTGGTGTATTCGCATATTCCCTATATGGGGTGTTATACTGAGAACAATTACGTTCACCCTCTAAACAGTTACCGCAAGCTTCCTCTGTTCCTTTCTTAAGATTACATATAAAATCTGAACCGACTGCTTCAAAATCTTTTCCAAGAGCATTACATTCTCTCTTAGTCTTTAATCCATCTGGACATTGTGCCGCATTCATCTCTATACAACCAAATCCGTCATCATTACCCTTTATGTATCCGCCTGTACAGGCTAATGCATCTATTTCTTTTTGAGAGAACCAGCCGTTTTCTGTATCACATTTACAGTGGTAGCATTCCGTTGTATCATTTACCGTTACATGAATAGAACCATCACAGTGTCCTGATGAGGTGGCTTTTGAATCATTGTTAAACCAAGTCATTAATGAATCTGGATATTCACTATTACCACTATAATTCAAACATAAGTCATCTGTTTTACAGGTTATGCCATTTTGAGTATATTTCGTTCCACTATATGAATCACCTTCATGATATTCATATATACCTAAACCTTCATTACATTCATATGAACAGGTGTAACAGGTCTTATTACCTAACGTACGAGCATACGTCTCATGGGTCAATAAAATAGAATATCTTTCACAATGTTCTGTTTCAGGAGGAGGACATTCTTCCACACCATCATCAACCCAACATGAAATGTTTAAGCTTGTATCAACCTCAACTTCTCTACATTTATGATATGTAAGAGCTCTTCTGCAGGCTGCTTCTGATGCATAATAACCATTGCTTGTATCACACTGATAAGAACATGTATAACAATCTATATCATTCTTTAATGTACGTTTTGTTTCTGTCTTAATTAAACCAGTTTTATCTGCACATGTTGTTGTTTGCTCGCTTGAGTTACATATCGGATAATAGCATCCGCTTGTAGAATCCTGATTACATGTAGTAACACTTTCTGTCCTTTTACATGTAGCTACATCTGCATAATAGCCATGAGTTGTATCACAAGAGCAATCTAAATGGTTACCATCATCATCCGTACAACGTTTGATTTCTGTCATATGTTCAAAACAATTATCTTGATCATATGGATAAACGTCATCTTTACATGAATAATGACATTGCCAACAAACGTTTTCACCAACATTAGTTGAAGATGAACTTACTATTTGTTTACCTTCCTCGGCTGCTGGGCATGCGTCTTTGTATGGATAATCATCAGGACATTCTTGTGAACCTTTTCTCTCCCAACAAGTAACCCCGCTGGTTGTAATTTCTTCACAATTCCATCCACCATTGATACACGCTGTATAATCTGCAAAATAGCTAACTTCATCACATTGGTAAGAGCATGTGTAACAATCTGTATTATTGTTTAATGTACGTTTTGTTTCTGTCTTAATTAAACCAGTTTTATCTACACATGCGGATGTTTGTTCATTCGTATTACATACCGGATAATAGCATCCGCTTGTGGAATCCTGGTTACATGTAGTAACGTTTTCGGTACCTTTACATGTAGCTGCATCTATATAATAGCCCTGGGTTGTATCACAAGCACAATCCAAATGGTTTCCATCATCATCCGTACAGCGTTTAATTTCTGTCATATGTTCAAAACAATTATCTTGATCATACGGATACATTGTATCTATACATGAATAATTACATTGCCAACAAGTGTTGCCGCCCTTTTGAACCGAAGATGAACTTACTAACTGTTTTCCTTCCTCGGCTATTGGGCATGCATCTTTGTATGGATAATCATCTGGACATTCTTGTGAACCTTTCCTCTCCCAACAAGTTATACCGTTTTGTGTTTTTGATTCACAATTCCATCCAGTACCAATACAAGTTGCTAAATCACTGTAATAATTTACTTCATTACATGCGTATTCGCATTTATAACATTTTGTTTCTCCGGCGTAACCGATTACACTTTCGTTTAATGTGGCTGTCAGCATAGAGTATTTGGTACAATCTCCAACTTTCTCAACACCTTTGCCATTATCATATTCGTTACATTGACGTGGTATACAGTGACCACATGCTGTATCTCCGGCATATACCGATGTATTTTGGCTCCATGTATAGCCTGCGCTGCCATTAGTACCGCATTCTTCTACACTTGAATATTTCTCATCGGTCGGACATACCTTCGGTGTACATTTACCGCACAATTTATTACCAGAATGTCCATATGATGTATATGTCCATCCTTTAGACCCTGACTCTCCACAATCCTCTACCTTTTGATATGTTATGCTATACTCCGCAGCACAATCCGATTCATCACCCTTTATATAACATTGCGATGCTTCATCCTTCACGCAATCATAACCTTCGTAGGCTGCTTCACATACATGCTTCTCTTCATAATATCCTTGACTTTCATCACATTCTTCTTCTTTATAGCATGTAATTCCTGCTTCCGTATTCTCCCGACATATATGTCCTACTCGGCATTGGGTTGTACTCCACCCTTCTGCACACTGACATTGATAGGTTGTTATTGTTGTTTGACCGTCTGGTGATGTTACGCATTCATCCCTTTCGGTAAATCCGGGTATCTCGCATGTCTCACTTGGATAGTCGCTACAATCATCAGGCTCACAATTTAAATGTAATCCGTTTCTATCGGTACAACGCTCTACTTCATGCATTCCAACCGGGCATTCATCATCATATTGATATCCGGAACAATCATTATCATATACCACCTCACATGTAACCGTTGCTCCGTTTGATGACGCTATTTCTGCTTGTCTGCATAATTTTCCTGTCGGACATTTACCTAATATATAAGCATCCTCTTCCTCATTACAATCATAATGACAATATCCGCATACATTTTCTCCATCATAGTCGGTTATATCATATCCGGTCTTCTTTAAATATGTATATGTCGGGCATGCCTCTTGATTTGGATAGCTGGTCTCACCATTATTCTCACATCCGTCAGGTACGCATTTGTTACACGGTGTATCTCCTTCATACCGACTCGTGTCTTGCTCCATCTCATATCCGGAATCTCCAGTCGTCGGACATTGTGTCACATTTTGTATCGATGATGTGTAACCTGTATTACAATTTAATTTTTCACATCTGTTACATGCATCATCTCCGCTATAGGCCTGTGCCGTATCTTGTATTACGCGCCATCCTAATTCACCGGCTGTTCCGCAGTCTGCCGCACTCTTTATTTCTGATGAGTAATTTGTTTTACATGGTACAGGTACACATGCTGATTGATCCGCATTCATCTCCCAATTCTCATCACAACTGGTTAATTTGAATTTATATGAACATAACTTACAATAACCATGATCAGGACACAAATTTAATTTATATTGCTTAATGTCGCACTTGTCTTTATCCCCGTTTAATAACGCATATGCACCGGCTGCAGCTCCGATGCCTACTATACCCCATAACGCTAAATTTGAATTGTTATTTACCCATAATGCACATGGCTTGTCTGAGCATTTACATGATTGATCTTTATCCGCTCCCCAATACAATAACCGACGATAAGCTACTGCATCACGAGCTTCCTGGGCTAAACATAGTGCTGTCTTTCCATCATCATTGCGCATATTCAGGTATTGTTGATATTGTTGCAATTGTTTATTGTTTCCGGTTTTCGCCCATTCTAAAAGCAAGTCTGGTGATAGCTTCTGCTTGTGCGCTACTATCTGCCGCGTCCCTATAATTTGGCGAGTACGTGTCTTCACTGCTCCATTCGCAGGATCCCCCGTGGCCGCATTTGCAACCGCACTGCTCCCCATACTTACCATTAAACATACTACTGCAACTAATATCTTTCTCATCGTCTTTACCCTAAATATATTTAGACTTAACATGGCTATCGCCAGTCCACTTTGCCTTAATTGTAAATAAATTATTAACGCATGGTCAATCTGCTATTTCTATTTATCCACTTATTATTATAATTTATATAATTATTTATTTACAATGACTTATGAAAACGCGAGAAAAATATTAATCACTTTCATCTAACTAAAATCTATCTCTTCCTATATCCTTAGATTAGGAAATATCATATATTATTTTTGTTAATTTTATATTGTGAAAAGACTATTTAATATTGCGCAATACATCAATAGCATGCTGAAGCTGAACCTCTTCCACAGCATAAAGCGGCATGCCATTTAATATTAAAGTCGGAACGCTACGCATCTTTATTTTATCTGCAGTTGCTTTGAATTCTGCCAATAGATTTGTAGTTTCTTTAGAATCGTAGTCTTTTTTGTATTGAGCCATGTCTAAGCCAATATCTTTGGCTATTTTTTCTATTGCCGGTTCAGTTATGCGAATCTCTGACATTAAGCGTTGATACATTTCTAACAATTTTCCTTGTTTATTTGCCGCGACAGCTGCTTTGGCCGCAAGCTCGGAAGTGGGTGATAAAAATGATACCGGTTTTAATATCAGTTTAACATCGGTATTTTTTTCAATAATGTTTTTTAACCGTGGAGCCATTTGCTTGCAATATCCACACGAGAAATCAAAAAACTCAACCAATGTATATTTACCTTGCGGATTACCTACAACTAAATCTGCCTTATTTATCTCGGCCTGATAATTTTTATAATTTTCTGCTGTTTGTAATAATTCTTTTTGATGACGCTCTTGATCATAAACCTGAAGCGCTCCGACTAATATGGTAGGATTATCTTTTAGTATGGCAGCAATCTTTTTTTCTAATGGTGAAAAATTTTCTTCGGTATATTCGGTTTTTTTAGCATCTCTGTCTTGATAATATTTTTCAAGTGAATCATATACGATTTTGGGATTTGTTTTTAGAATATTAACAATTGCTTTGGCAACTTCTTCTTCCGGAACATCATCAAAATTTTGTGCTGCATGCAGAGAGCTGGCGAATAAGACTAAACTTAGAGCAACCGTACTTAATAATTTTACCTTTTTCATACTCTTTCTCCAATGTTATTGACATGTTTCACTATTAAAGTCGCAAACACCTATATCTCTTGCCTGCACATCTTTATATTTAATTTGTAAAAGAATTCCGTTATCTATAAACATTGGTTTAATTTTGTGGCACATATCTGCATAAGCTTTCTCGCAAGCATTATCTTTTATGCTGTTTTTTAAAGCTTCTTTTTGATTATTTGCATATGCTGAAATATGAAGAAAGACCTGTGGAAACGGACGCTCCGGCTGCTGGATCTGCCGGAGGACATGGACGCGGCAGTGCCGCGGATCACGGTGGTGGGCCGGGAGCAGATGCTGGT
>JAGCRL010000068.1 GCA_017964705.1 Alphaproteobacteria bacterium | reverse complement strand
TGCAAAAAGAAAGAATGTCTCTGTCAAAATCGTATAAAATTTAGTAAAGGTGTGGTAAAATTAGATAACCGACCAATAGCATTAAACCATAGTGGTATCATAGATTTGGATAAAGGTATTTTTTATAAATATTCTACCCCTAAAAGGCTGTGGCACAAATAGAAAAGTCCTCCACCCTTAGTAGGGAAGAGGACTTTTCCATCGCAAGTCATAAACCAAATTATCAACCTTAGAACCACGTTGCCGGAGCATTTTGAGAGCTTGCGGTTCAAGCTTTACTTGGCAGATATAACGCCTGAGAGCACAGTGATCATCCATTAAAATTAGTTTGATTTGAATGTTGACTAAACTCGGCTCATCATACTGCTGAGCATTGCGTATCAAATAATCGATATATTCATTAATAATACCTTTACCGATATCAAGCAACAGGATATCATTATAAATAGTTCGATTACATGCCAAGTAAAAACGGATTTCATTAAGCTTTCCGCGTTTTAGAAAAGCCTCAAAAGCCACCCGATCTAATGAATGATAAGCAATGCACATCATAATCTCATCCGAATTACCACGCTCAATTAAAGCATATTCTTCATACGATGCTAAGTGTGGACTATTTTTAATATAGTCAAGAATTGCTTGATGTTTACCATCTTTGATTAAATTTAAAAACTTCATAAAATAATATTTTGATAAATAATTGACATACACATAAAAAATTAGCTCCAAACTAATGATTAGTCGCAGATTTGTCAAGATTTTTTTAAGAGCAATTTCTTTGTGGTATATATTATTTATTATTTAAAGAACTAATTGTTTTTAATGTCTGTTCAATAGCTTTCGCGATATCATCCTGTTGAACGGTTTTACCATTCCAAGATTTAAGAGTTTGCTTCATAATATTTTGCTCTGCTTGAATTTGCTGATTAGACAGACCGGCTTTTTTACCACTTTTTTCTATTTGTTCCATAATAGCATCATTTGTTGAAGTATATTCAGCTTGTCTGCTCCAGTTATCAAAATTAACATAAGTCAAAGCAATCCATATAGCAATAAGAAAAAGAGCTAAAATACGGAATTTTTTAACAATACGATTACTATCTTCACCGTAAGCGTCATCATCTGTCGGGGCAGGTCCATAGATACCTTCTTCCGGAATAGATTTCAAAGACCACAATCTAATCAGTAGTGCTACCCATAACAAAAAAGGAATAAGCGCCCAATAGCCTATAAAAATGGTCAACAACGGTAATATTCCAAGAATAGCCAAATAGACTGAGGATCTTTTATTGGTATCATGCAAACGTCTTGCTGCCACAGCCACGGAAGGGATAGCCGTAGCCATAATAAAGTAATATGCCAACATACGAATATCCGCATAATTACCTAATAGATAAAGAGGTATCAGAACAATGCTGAATACAGCCATATATCCCCAAAATTCCAGTCTGGAAGCTCTTCCGCGAAACAGCATATATTTTTCCGTAATATCGCGAAGATAATAATCAACGGCATCCCCCCATGCAGAGTGCATATTTTCTTTTTTAATAACCGGCACTTTAACTTCATCAGGCTGTTTTTTAACAGGTTCATCGGCTAATAAATCTTTATCTTTAATAAGCATAAAACCTCCTTTATATAAATAAACTAATTAAAC
>JAGCRL010000067.1 GCA_017964705.1 Alphaproteobacteria bacterium | reverse complement strand
CCAAACAGAGTTAATGTTTAATGAATTAAAAAAGAGAGGAATAAAATCAATAGCTTTCTTGATTTCTAATAACATTGGTTCGACACAACAAGCAGAAATGCTCGAAAACAAGATCAAAAATGATGGTTCAATTAAAATTATCGGAAAAGAAATTTTTAATCCGGGAACGATAGATTTTAGGATGATTATCCAAAAACTGATAAAAGATGAACAACCGGATATCTTTTATGTTGACGGAATTACCCCGGATGCAACATTAGTAGCAAAATACTTAAAAGAAATCACCGGAAAAATAAATCTTACAACTATTAATGATTTTATTGAAACACCTATAAGAGAAAACTTTGAAGGTTTATGGTTTGTAGAATCTGCTTCAGGAACGGATGATTTTCTTAAAGCATATGAGAACAGATATGGCGAACCGGTCTTTTTATGTGGTGCTAATACTTATGATAACTTAGATTTATTTATTGAAGCATGTGAAAAATCTGTACATTGTAATAATGATGAAGTTGTTCAACTTTTACTTTCAGTAAAAGATCGAGAAGGCGCAATCGGAAATTTCTTTATTGATAAAAACGGAATTATTCAATCACAAGCCCATGTTAAAATAATTAAAGATGGTAATGCTGTTGAAATAAAGGAGTAAAAATATGAAAAAGTGGCTATTAAGTTTATGTATGATTTTAACTCTTATTGCTTGCAAAGATGAGAAAAATAGTACAGATTCTTTTAAGAAGCCTGTGATAAAAATTGGCGCCACATTGCCTTTGAGTGGTAATTTGTCTTATGTAGGCATAGGCGCTCAAAATGCATTAAATATAGTTATAGATAAATGGAAAGAAAAAAATACAAAATACAGTTACCAAATTATTTTTGAAGATGATGTAGTAAAACCGCAGCAAGCAGCCTTAAATACACATAAGTTTATTAATGTAGATAAGGCAAATGTAGTTGTTTCTGTCTTTGGTATCGTAGATAGAGCTGTTGATGAGATAGCTAATCAAAATAATGTAATAAGCCTTTCTTGCTCTTATGGTAAAGATGTTGTGCCTGAGTATGGATTAAATACAGCCCCACAAAATAAAGAAATTTATGCCTCGGCATTGCGTGAGCTTAAAAAAAGAAATGTTAAAACTGTAGCCTTATTAGGAAGTAATGCTGCCGTCAGCAACGTTCTGCTGGGTTATGCGGCAGAACATTTGCCTAGTGATGGAATTGAGGTTGTTTTTAATGACAGATATAATGTAGGTGAAACAGATTTTCGCTTATCTATTCAAAAAATGGAACAAAGTGCTCCTGACTATTATTTAATTTTTGGAGTTGAGCCCATGAACAGCATCTTTGTTAAACAATATCACGAATTAACCGGTAAAAATAATCTTGCCTCACTGGGCTCTTTTGCTAATATCAGTCTTGATGTATTTCCACCGGTAAACGGTGTATGGTCGGTATACCAACTAAGTAGTAATGAAGATTTCGAAAAAGCTTATTTCAATAAATATCAAAATCGTGTTGAAGTATGTTCAGCAAACTTATATGACGGTCTGGATATGATTATTGAAGCTTTTGAAAACACCCCAAAAAAAGAAGGAGAAGATATTCCGAACAATGCAGATGTTTTGCAAACCATTAAGAATTTTAAAATTTGGAAAGGCACTTTGGGAGAAATGAAAATTGAGCCTAATGGTATTGTTGAGATAGATGTCCAGGTTCGCATGTATAATGACGGTCAATGGGTAAAGATTGAGGAGTAAAAATATGAAAAAGTGGCTATTAAGTTTATGTATGATTTTAACTCTTATTGCTTGCAAAGACGAAAATAATAAAAACGCACAAGTAAAAGCCAAACCGATTGTTAAAATTGGTGCTTCACTTCCTTTATCCGGTGACATGACCGAAACCGGTAAAAACTTACAAGCCGCTATGTCTTTAGCTCTCCAAGATGAAAAAGCAAAACAAAACTTAAAATACGACTATCATCTAGTTTTTGAAGACGATCAATATGATGTTAAAAAAGCTCTAAGCAATTGGAACTTATTTAAGTCAGTCAAAAATATTGATGCAATTTTTACCTTATGGGGAACAATGGGACGTGTTGCTTCTGACTTTGCCGAAAAAAATCAGATAATTCATATGAGTTGCGCCTTATCTTCCGATATTGCTAAAGGTTTCTATAATTTTAACAACGCCACAAAACCTATTTCCCATGCAGAAAAAATTGCAACTTTCTATCAAAACAAAGGAGTAAAGAATTTAGCTTTGTTTTACTATAATTGCGCCGAATTTGACGATTTTCTGCCCCTTCTCCGCCAAAAGTTACAACAAAAAGGTATTAACATCTTATCAGAAACAGCGGTTAATGCCACCGATACTGATTTAACCATTGCCGTAGCCAAAGTTAAAGAACTCAACCCGGATATGTTACACGTTCAACTGCTTCCGCCACAAGCAGAAATTTTTGCCAAAACCATAAAAAAGTTAGATTGGAATATTGAAATTGGTAATTTAAATGACTTGCTGCTAAGTGCCGACTTTTTTGATGGCGCATATATTTTTCAAGATGATACGGGAACACCGCAATTTGCAGAACATTTTGTTCAATCGACAGGGCAACGTGTTATTGGCTGTTCAGCCAATTTTTATGACAATGTACGTTTAATTATTAATGCTTATGAACATATTGGTGATGGTAAAAATTTGCCAACACATGAACAAATTGCAACCTACATTTTAAATAACAAAAATTTCAATTTTTCTTTCAAACAATATGATATTGACGAAGAAGGGCATATCAATACCCCTTCTATCGTCAAACAACTTGATAAAGGACAATTAAAAGAAATTGAGGAGTAAGAATGCTTGAACTGAAAAACATAAATGAAGGCTAAGCAAAAAAAGTTGTCTTAAATTATGTTTCCGTAAAACTTAAATACAACACCATTACCTTAATATTGGGTGCATAATGCGCTGTAAACTCAACCTTGCTCAAAACAGCGTATGGTTG
>JAGCRL010000001.1 GCA_017964705.1 Alphaproteobacteria bacterium | reverse complement strand
GTAAACACCGATGGCGTATCCCAACTAACCGCCAAGCACACTGGCTATTAATGCAACACCGGCAATTTTGTAAGCTTGCTTTGGGGTTGCTAACACCATAGGGATAATCATGATATCCGGAGGAATCGGAAAGAAAGAACTTTCAATAAATGATATGGCAAACAGCCATGCAAGGGCATTCTTTTTAGATGCTAAATCAAGCGTGGTGTCATAAATTTTTCGCGTTAAATTTCCGAAAGCCATAAAATATTCTTTTCAGTTCAGTTTCTTTTATTGTTACTTTCATTTACTTTAAAAATTGTTCAATTTCCGCAATATTTTGAGTGTTTTCCACATAAAAAATTTTAGGAAAAGAAAATAACTTCTGGTATTTGCTTAGAGCCGGTAGGAAATTAATACAAATAATATCAGGATAATTTTTTTCTAAATAGGCTTTGGCTGCAGCGGTATTGTGTACTTCAAAGATACGATAACCTTTGTTTATTACGGATTGAGAAAATCCCGGTTTTTCATATGGCTTCAGGTTGATATACAGGATGTGATGGTGTTTGTTACCGGTACAATAACTCTCAAGAATATTTAAAAGTTGTTCCTTGGCTTGATTATGAGTCAGATAATGGCTGATAGCCGGGTGATATATTAAGGCTTTGGGGGCTTCTGAAACAACGATTAACGGAATGTTTGAGCGTTCATAGCGTCGCCCTAAAGAGGCAATAAAATCTATTGGTGTACTACGGTCAAAGTCAAATAGTAAGACGTTGGGGGTTATTTCTTTGTGATACAGAGTAAATTTATGCAAATTGTCCGTATCAAATAAAAAATATCCTCTCTCTTTTAGACCGTTATGGTATAGTTGTTGATTAATACGATTATTGTTATAGATAAAAATGTTTCCTAAATATTGTGGCATATTATTCTCCTTATTTGTGATGATGCGGAGAATAATATAATGCGGATTAGTACTGATTTTAAGAGTTATGCTGTTTTAAAAATGCCTCATAAGTATTTTCCAGTAACATAGCAATTGTCATTGGGCCAACGCCTCCAGGAACAGGTGTTATGTATGAGGCAACCGATGATGCGGAGTTAAAATCTACATCTCCTTTAAGTCCTTCCTGGGTGCGGTTAATACCGACATCTATGATGATGGCTCCCGGTTTTATGTAATTTTTATTAATCATCTCGGCTTTACCAATAGCAATAACTAAAATATCTGCAGATTGGCATACAGCTTCTAAATTTTTAGTTTTAGAATGTGCTACTGTTACGGTGCAATTTTCTTTTAGCAATAATTGAGCAGTTGGTAATCCTACAATTTGTGAACGACCGACAACAACAGCATTCAGCCCGGTTAAATCTGATTTTATATGATGTAAAAGAGCAATAATTCCTTTGGGAGTGCAAGGAATAAAGGTGTCTGAATTTTTCTGTATCAGCAATCCGGTGTTAAGTGGGTTAAAACCATCAACATCTTTTTTAGGAGAGATTGCTGCAAGAATTTTCTTTTCATCAATATGTAGCGGTAGGGGTAATTGTACTAAAATACCAGTAATGTCTTTTGCTTGGTTTAATTCTTCAATTAAATCGCATAGCTCTGCTTCATTAATGGTTTCTTCTAGATGATAAGTTTTTGCCATGATACCTACTTCTAAGCAGGCTTTTTCTTTAGAGCGAACATAAATTTCACTGGCCGGATTATTGCCCACCAAGATAACAGCTAAAGCCGGTGCTTCAGGTAATTTGGCAATTTTTTCTTTGAGCGATTGGCGAGTATTTTGTGCCAGTTCTTTTCCATTTATTATTAAAGCCGTCATTTTGGGTGCTCCAGTGTTTCTAATAAGTTATCGTTTTCTGCTGAAGGGGGGATGTTCAGAGCAATTTTCTTATAGCGATCGGTTTCTCCGCTGATTAAAGTGAAGTTTGATTTACTAATATGTAATAACTTGCTTAAAAATTTAATCAATTCTTGATTAGCTTTGCCTTTTTCGGGCACTGCGGTCAAATTTATTTTTAGAAAATCTTGGTTATTTGAATCTGTAAAAATATCGCCGGTTGAACATTTTGAAGCATTCGGTGTTACTCGAATTCGTAAAATGTAACCGGCAGATACTTTATCATAAAACATATTAATAAGCTAAAGCCGTATGAGTTTTTTCTAAAATATGCAAAATGATTGCTAAAGCTAAAATTAATACATAAGGGGAAATATCAAATCCCTGAATTGGCTTAAAATATTTTCTTAATTTTGCATAGACTGGTTCAGTTATATAATGAAGGAATGCCAAGAATTTTTTAAATAATGCGCCACCTTGGCCGATTACTTCAAAGTGCATTAGCCAATAAAGAACAATGCTGGTAATAGCTAAAATAAAATAAGTTTCTAAGACCCCGATAGCTACCCAAAGAAATGTTTCTAATATGATACTCATGAATATTCTCCTGATATAGTGTTTTTAAACTGTTTTGTTTTTTGCAGAATTTTTTGTTTGCACAACAATATCCGTGAGCAGTTTCTCTTCTGCAAAAGTTTTGGTATTTTGTGGTTGTTCATGTGACAATCCCAATGCGCGCATTAGTAATAATACTGTTTCTTGTAAATACTCCCAAAATGATTTGTTGCTCTCTAAATCCTCATCATTAATATCATCTATATTTAAATTTATTTTTAATTTCAAGTTAATATTTTGTGGTTGTGAAATATCGTTTTGCAAAAGTTGGTGGCAATATTCACAATAAGCATCAAAATTGTTTCGAGAATGTTTATGTTGTTTGGTGTCAGGTACGTTTTTTACAATGCTACGCAATTCACGTAAACGGGCTAATTTGAAATGCAACAAATTTATCTTTTCTTTGTTTAGAGGATTATTGGTTGCTTCGTATAATCCTAAGCATAAGAGTAATTCAGCTTCTCTTTCATAACTTAAGGAAATAAAGTTTTTGCGATTTTGTAAATCTTCATCAGTGACTTCGCCATCATTGGCATTTTGTAATATTTCGTTTGTAGCACTTACCCAACGGTAATATTCATTTATTGAAGATGTTTCGCAGTTGTGTTGTTCTATTAAATCTGCAATTTCTGCATCTAAAGAATAAGGAATAAAATTTTTTTCAGCAGCTTCTCTTTCAATTTGTTCTGCCAAATTTTGGCGAATGTCTTTAATGGGGACGAGGTTGTTATCTATTTCTGTTTGGTAATTTTTGGGAGCAAAAATCAGTTCGTGAACGAGTAGCTTTTTTTCCGGTTCGGTGAGTTTTGGGTAATGTTTATTTATATTTTTTGAAAGGATGGCGCTGTAATTTCTGAGAGATGAAATTTTGTTTTCCATTGTTTACTCCTTAGTTGATATTTCTTCAAAAATAACACTTTCTTGTTCTAACCAGATAATGCGGTCAATAATCCAAGAGCTTATTTCTCCAACTT
>JAGCRL010000066.1 GCA_017964705.1 Alphaproteobacteria bacterium | reverse complement strand
TGTATTTATGTTGCAATCGGGCAAAAGCGTTCTACCGTTGCACAAGTTGTTAAAACATTAAAAGATGCCGGAGCAATGGATTATACTATTGTTGTGGCGGCTACCGCATCCGACTCTGCTCCAATGCAGTATTTGGCCCCTTATGCCGGTTGCACAATGGGAGAATATTTCAGAGACCGTGGTATGCATGCGGTTATTTTCTATGATGACCTTTCCAAACAGGCAATTGCTTACAGACAAATGTCTTTGTTATTAAGAAGACCACCTGGGCGTGAGGCTTATCCAGGAGACGTTTTCTATCTGCATTCAAGATTGCTGGAACGAGCTGCAAAATTAAGCGATGCCAGAGGCGGCGGTTCTTTGACAGCTTTACCAGTTATTGAAACACAGGCTGGTGATGTTTCTGCTTATATTCCGACAAATGTAATTTCAATTAAAGACGGACAGATTTTCTTAGAGACATCACTCTTCTATCAGGGAGTTCGTCCTGCGGTTAATATTGGTATTTCAGTTAGTCGTGTGGGTTCTGCAGCACAAGTTAAAGCAATGAAACAAGTGGCCGGAACAATGAAACTTGATTTAGCTCAATACCGTGAAATGGCTGCTTTTGCGCAGTTTTCATCTGATTTGGATATTTCTACCAAAAAGCTTTTAAATCGCGGTGCTAAGTTAGTGGAAATGCTTAAGCAACCGGTTAACCGTCCGTTGCAGATCGAAGATGAAGTTGTTATTCTTTTCGCTGGATCTAACGGCTATCTGGATAGTCTTGAAGTTCATCAAATCAAGAATTTTGAGACTTATATTTTAGCTAAAATAAGACGGGAGAAAAATGTTCTTTTGAAAGAAATTCGAGATAAGAAAGTAATTTCCGAAGAACTTAATAAAGCTTTAAATGAATTTATGGCAAAAGCTGTTGATGATTTTAAAGCTCAAGAAAAGAAATTATCTGTTGAGCAAAAAACAGCATAAAGGATAATAAATTATGGCCGGATTAAAAGAGCTTAGAACCAGAATTGAAAGTATAAAATCTACGCACAAGATTACTTCTGCGATGAAGATGGTTTCTGCTTCTAAGTTCCGCCGGGCACAATTGACTTTGGAGAAAAGTGAAGCTTTTCAACGTATGTTGCTTGATAACATCAAAAAAGTTTTAGCTGAAATTAAAATGCAAGAAGCTGAACAAGGTATTCGGTTTATCATGCCTAAATTTTTAGTGCAGCCTAAAGATCCTAAAGTTTATGCTTTGTTTGTGTTGTCTTCTGATAAAGGGCTATGTGGCAGTTATAACTCTATGATTGCAAAAGAGGCTAAAAAACGTTTTGATGAATTAACAAAATCCGGAAAAAAGGTAATTGTTTTCTGTTATGGAAAAAAATCTGCGGCAGCACTTAAGCGATATGGAATTACAGAAATTGCTGGTGACTACCCTAATGTTAGTAAAAAACAGCTTACTTATGCTGAAGCTTTATTATTCTTAAGAGATGTTTTACATAAAAGAAAGCAATATAATATCTTCCCTGTTTATAAGATGATTGATACATGTGCTTCTGAATTTAAAGCTTATGTTCCATATTTCTATTCAACATATGAAGATGAAAATGAATCTATCAAATCTGATAGAAAAAAGATTGTAGTATTAGGATCTGGCCCTATT
>JAGCRL010000065.1 GCA_017964705.1 Alphaproteobacteria bacterium | reverse complement strand
CAAAATGACATAAAAGCTTTGTACGTTGAACTACCCAAGATAACAGATATGTCTGATAAAAATAAGTGTTTGGATTATTTGAATGCTGCTCTGGCAACGGCAAAATATAAAAATAAACCCGTTCATATAAATTGTCCTGCATATTTAAATATGGATAGCTTGCTTAATACATTACCAAACGATACTTGGGCTATAGAATATTACGAATCAAATTTTGAAAAACAAAAAGAATTTTTAAATAGTAGAAATACAATGATTTTTATAGGTTCACACTCGAAATTTTCAAATAATGAAACTCAAAGTATAGAAAAATTTGCATTGAGTTGGGATATTCCGGTAATTTGCGATCATACATCAAACTATCACGGAAAAAACAAAATTTTAACATCCCAATTGGCTAATCTGGTGACCGATTGTCCTAAGCCCGATTTAGTTATTGATATAGGTCGTGTTTGCGGGGAATACGCTTCTGCTAAAACTTTTGGCAACACTATTTGGCGTGTTTCAAAAGATGAAAATTTTGCATTCAGATTCAGTAAACCCGTTGAAAAATATTTTAACTGTTCAGAAAAATACTTTTTTGATTCCATGATAAATAATTCAAAAACTAATAATGCATATTTTTCAACTGTAAATTCTAAAATTAACACAATAGTTTTTCCTGAAGCAGAGTTATCAACAATACATATAGCAAAAAAATTGTGCAAACATATACCTGCAAATTCATCATTGCATCTTGCAATTCTAAATTCATTAAGGTCTGTAAATTTCTTTAACCTGGAAGAAACAATTGATGTAAATTGCAATGTAGGCGGATTTGGCATCGATGGTGCATTATCAACGGCTGTTGGCCAATCATTAGCGGCAAAAGGCAAAAAAGTATTCTGTTTAATTGGTGATTTGGCTTTTTTCTATGATATGAATATATTAGGTAATAATAATATAAAAAATAATTTAAGAATAATTGTCATAAATAATCAAAGAGGCGAAGAATTCAGATTGAATCCGGTTCTGGAAAATAATTTAGGAGATAAAATCGATAAACTTATTGCAGCTGCCGGACATAATAAAAATGGTGTAAAAGGCTGGGTTACATCGTGTGGTTTTCATTATATGAGTGCTTCAACAATAGAAGAGTTTAATAACAAAATCGAAAGCTTTTGTAATGATGAATTTACATCTTCTGTTATTTTTGAAATATTTACACAAAATGAAAATGAACAAAATGCTTTAAATTTATATCGGCAAAATAACCGGTCTGTAAAAAAAAAGAAGAATTTCTTTCCAAATTTAAAAGAATTTTTAAAGAGGAATAAACAATGAAAAAAATAGCAAAAAACAGAATTCAAACTTGGTTTGTCACAGGAGCATCGAGTGGTATAGGAAAAGAATTGTGCCTGCAGCTATTAAATAGAGGATATAATGTTGTTGCAATTTCAAGACGTGAGCTTGATTATACGCATGATAATATATTATGGTATCAATGCGATGTATCAGATGAGAATAGTGTTAAAAATGCTATAGATAAAGGAATAAAAAAATTCGGCAGAATTGATGTTTTGGTTAATAATGCTGGAATATCTTCATATGGTACTATTGAAGAAGAAACCATTGAAAAAATGAAACAAGTAATGGATGTAAACTTTTGGGGTTCATATAATACAATTCATTTAATAAT
>JAGCRL010000064.1 GCA_017964705.1 Alphaproteobacteria bacterium | reverse complement strand
GAAATATGATATCTTAAGACAACTAAAACATTATTAGGATAAGGCATATTAACAAAAATGGGAACAAAATTAATTATACCCGAAATAGCTTTAATAGAAAAGATAGAAGAATTAGACACTTCCTTATCTCCAACCCTCTGGGAGCAGATGAAAACCGAAGCCTCTCAGGAAAAAGATCAGGATTCCCTTCTTCCCAAAAACAAGCGTATTAAAAAACGCGTCTTACTATCAGACTTTGTCAACAAAGCCATCAGCTTTCCTTTAGAGATAACTCCCGAACCGTCTCCTTTAGCCCAACAGCAGCTCACTCGTTTACATTTATTCTGCTGCCAACAAAGCATTCATAATCCAGAAGTTCGTCACAATCCACTTATCTTAGGTTTCAACGCTCTAAAAGAAATGAAAATGGCCTTAATCGGCATTTTAACCTCATATCGCCTTATTCATCCGGAATGCCCCTATTCATGGAACGAAACTTTTTTTGAAGATAAAATCATGTTACATAAAGGACCGGATGGTCATACAATTGTTCGTTTTCTTTCTCCGCTAACAGCTGATGTTGTCAACAACGCCGTCTCAGAAGAATTGGTAACCGATTGGCTGATATACCGCGCCTATGATAACAATGGCATCCGCACCTTAATGGATATCAAAAACAATTTAATAGACTTACCCAATTACAAACGCGGTGGTAAACCGAGTGCCGAGTTCTCCCGTTTTGAAAGAAAAATGCAAGAACAACGCAACAAGCAAAAACAGACCAACGACAATGTACTTGAATTAGAGTTTCGCAAAACTTTAATCCAAAGCGTTGCCGGTCACGCCGCACAACAACTACTCGCTTCCGGCGTAACAGTTAGCGAACTTCTCAATCAGGCTTTTAACGGTGATCTTACCCAAATAACCCAAAATTTAATAGACACCACTCCGCAAAAATTAACCGAAAAAAAAGAAACATCAGATAAAAATAAACTATCATCTGACCAACAGCAAGACACCAAAGAAATAGAAAACGTGATTGCCGGCTTATTAGATGAAAAAGCTTAAAAAAGAAAGGACCAGAAAATGTTATATGTATGGCTCACATTATTGGCGATTTGCCTTATTTTCATTTATGATTACAACAAATTGATTCGCCTAAACCAACAAGTCAACGAAGGCTGGAGTGGCATTGACGTACAATTAAAACGCCGCCGTGATTTGATCCCCGAATTAGTAAAAATCGCCGCCTTTTATGCTAAGCACGAAAAAGAAACTTTCTCTCGTGTAACCGAATTAAGAAGCCATGCGGAAGGTGCTAAAAACATAGAAGATTTAGCTGTTGCGGAAACAGAAATAACCACCGGCCTGCAAAAGATTTTTGCCATTGCCGAAGCTTATCCGGAACTAAAATCCGATTCTCAATTCATCAAACTGCAAGACAATCTCTCTACTGTAGAAAAAGACCTCTCCTACTCGCGTCGTTATTATAACGCCGCCGTCAGAAATTACAACATTGCAATCTATATGTTCCCTGAAATTATAGTTGCCAATGCCATGGGGTATAAAGAACGTTCTTTCTTTGAAATTTCCGCTTCAGAACGAGAGAATGTCAATGTCAAATTTTAGAAAATATTTAATTGCCTTACTACTGCTTTTAACTGCCCTTCCCGCCTGGTCTGCAGAATTTTTTGAAAATTTAGATGTAGATATAACGGTCAACAAAGACGGCAGTATGCTTATAGAACAAAGCATTGCCGTTCATCACGAAGGCATTTACATTCGTCGCGGCATCACCGAAACCTTTCCTCAAAACAAAGGTGAGCGTTATAAAATTCTAAGCGTTATGCGTAACGGTAATCCAGAACCATGGTTTTTAGACCACTCTCCGAATGGCGAATTACGCTTAAACACCGGTGATGACAGTTTACTCCCCTCTCCTGCCACTTCCGTATTCAAAATCAGCTACCTGATGTATGATTCTCTGCGTTCTGTTTTCAGAAAGCCACATAACGAGCTATACTTAAACCTCAATGGTCCGTCGCCTTTCCCCATCCATCACATAACCGCCAACGTTTATTATCCTCAAAACACCAAAATCATCAGTCAATACGGCTACCAAACCAATAAATCTAATCGTGCCTACAATCCCGGGGAAACCTTTGAGTTTGAAAACATCCCCCCATATGAAGAAACAACCATTGCTCAAATTTTTGAAAAAGGCACCGTCAATGTTCCCTTGCCTCGCTTCTGGCGTTGGCTCATAAACTCCCTCATTGCCACCTTACTATACTACATTTTAGCTTGGTATTTTTTCGGCAAAGATCCCTCACCGCGCGCGATTGTCCCCGATTGGGAGGCTCCCAAAAATTTATCTGCTTTAGAATGCGCTTATATTGCCAATAACGGCAAAGCTCCTCAAAATAGTTTTTTCCTTCACATTCTATGGTTGATCTATCAAAAAGCCATATCGGTTCGCGAAATCCAAAAAAATAACTCCAAAAAGCCCACAGTGTTTGAAGTCAAAATCTTAGAAAACGCTAACAAATCACATCCGGAAACCCATCTGTTTACCTCTCGTTTCACAGATAGTTTAACCATCTATGATCGCGAGCCGGATTCCTCAATTGCCGCCTATGCTATAGAATTAGACCACAAAGTCACCTCACGTCTAGAAGGATTATATTATCGCAAACGCAACATTTTAACTTTCTTAGGGGCCTTATTCGTCCCCATCACTTGGATAATGATATATCCGGAAACATTCGGCTTGATTATAGTCCTAACCACCATAACCAGCATCATCGCCACTTCCAGATTTTCTCTGGTAAGCATTATTGCCTGTGCATCTTTATTACCCTTCATACAAGCCACCGGTCTCCTACATTCCTCTCTGGCGCTAGTTCTGATACCCTATCTTGCGCTCATCCTCATTTTCAAATATCTGATGTTTCAGCCGACCATTCCCGGTCAACGCCAAAAAGAAAAAATAGAAGGCATGAAGATGTTCTTAAAAACCATTAACGGTTCAGACATCAGCATTAAACAACCCATAAAAAATAAAAACGGCATAGACTTGTCGATGGAAAAAAGGCTCACCCCGCAAGAAATGGAAGCTCTCTTTACATACTCCGTAGCCTTAGTTCTGGAAAAAGCCTGGGAGCAAAAATTCAAAAACATGTTTGGGGTATAAAACTGGCAACAACTTACCGCAAGCAATATTTATCATCACGATAATTTCACCCAAAATCTCGATAGGATGAGTGCAAGGGCTGCAACACCGCCTGTATCTCGCGGTTCTTCTCCGTTCTCAAGCGGTCATGGTGGTTTTGGTGGTGGTCATGCCGGCGGCGGTTTTGGCGGCGGCGGTTTTGGCGGTCGCTAAATTTTATCAGTCTCTGGAATATTTATCTCTCATTGTGTAACTGCTTGCACTTGTGTTTATAGATGCACTCTGTTGTGCTGGTTGTCTTTCTGATGTTGTTGCAACAACGCGCACCATTTCTCCGCTACTTCTATAATCATTCATTACCTCAGCCGCCTCATTCCATATCGCTGTAGCCAGATTAATATCATCCATAGATAATTTATATTCTCTCATGGCAAACTCATTTTGCGCCGCTAATTCTTCGGAAAGTTTTTTCTT
>JAGCRL010000063.1 GCA_017964705.1 Alphaproteobacteria bacterium | reverse complement strand
GTTCCAGATGGTGACGGGCAACCTGTTCACGTCTGTCGGAAAAGCCGGCAAGTCGATTTTCCTCAGTCTGACCCGTCAGGTGCTTTATCTCATCCCATTGGCATTGTGGTTACCGGGCTTGTTTGCCGAACCGCTGGACGGCGTTTGGTGGGCGATACCCATCAGCGACACATTGTCCGCCGTCACCGCAGTCATCGTGCTGCTTGCGGCGCGCCGGAGTCTGCATATGACGGACGCGCAAGAAAAGAAGTCATAACCCCTACACGCTTCTGTGGTAGTGGTAATTGTCGAATTTGTTTTTGTCATCGGTGCTGTCCAGACGTCTGTGGCCGCCGAACTTACTGCACAGATCTTTCCATAATTCTCCCGGTTCCCGCCAATTGGTCTTTTTCCAGTAGAGAATCACGAGCCATCCGAACAGGAATCCGCCCAAATGCGCAAAATGGGCTACGTTGTCAGCCGTAAAGTTAAATGCAGAACCGAGTCCGGCAAATAGCTCAATGACTGCATATATAATAACGAACACGCGCGCACGTATAGGAATGGGGATGAACAGGATGAACATCGGTACATTGGGATATAACCACCCGAAGGCAAACAATATACCGAACACGGCACCCGAAGCTCCAATGGTGACCGAACCGGTTCCGGTAGCCATCCAAACCAACTCCTGTATCAATGCAGCTCCTAAACCGCAAAGCAGATAGTAAATGGAAAAACGACGTGCTCCCCATTGTTGCTCTATCATCGGTGCGAACATCCAAACGGCGAACATGTTGAAGAAAAGATGACTGAAATCTGCATGCAGGAACATGTACGTCAGCGGTTGCCAAAAATGGAAAAAATCTGTTTCGGGATAAAACAAACCGCAGGTATGCCATAAATTAAGATGCAACAAGTCATCTACTAAAAAGATAAATATGTTTGCTATCAGCAGATAGCGGGTCACTGTTGGTAAATTTCTCATAACGGGTGCAAAAGTACTAAAAAAAACTGATATACGCACAAAAAAATGCTCAAAAATGGCAAAAAAACCGTTTTTTTTGTAAAAAATGCAATTTTTTGCTCAAAATATTTGGTATATAGAAGAATTTTTACTAATTTTGCAAGCGTATTCCGAAAAAGGAACTAATAATTAACGTTATTAATAACTTTAAAACACAAAATTTATGAACAAAGCAGCACTTATTGAAGCCATTGCAGCAAAGGCTGAGGTTTCGAAAGCATTGGCAGGTAAAGTTCTTGACGCAGCTCTTGAGGCAGCAGTTGAGGCAGTTAAGAAAGGCGAAGGCGTACAGCTCGTTGGTTTTGCTAACATCGCAGTTGTAGAGAAACCGGCACGCAAGGCTAAAAACCCGCGTACAGGCGCTATCGTTGAGGTTCCTGCAAAGAAGGTTGTTAAAATCAAACCGGGTGCAAAGTTTGCTCTCTAATCAGGCAATCAATCCAAGCAAACGAGTTGCCCATAAGGACGGGGCAACTCGTTTTGCGTCTGTTTATTAAAGGTAATATCGGCTGTTTGCCCTTAGTAGTTAGCTAAGGGCCAGTAGCCAAAAGCAAAAGT
>JAGCRL010000062.1 GCA_017964705.1 Alphaproteobacteria bacterium | reverse complement strand
CGTGATGTTTCTCTAAAAGATGATGCAGAGTTGGCAAAAATCCGTGGTCAAACTATCGGTTTTGTGTTTCAGAATTTTAATTTAATGATGAAACGTTCGATTGCAGATAATGTTTCTTTACCGCTAGTATATCAGAACGTGGATGAAAAAGAGCGGTATAAACGCGCGGTAGAGATGTTGAAACGCGTCAATTTAGAAGGATATGAAGACAGACTTCCCTCGCAAATTTCAGGAGGAATGCAGCAACGTGTAGCAATTGCTCGCGCATTAATTAATAATCCGGCGATTATTTTTGCCGATGAACCGACCGGTAATTTAGAATATAAAACATCAGATGAAATTATGGTACTTTTTACATCATTAAACAAACAAGGAATAACAATTGTTTTGGTAACGCACGAAGATGACGTGGCAGATTACGCAAAACGGATGATAAAGATTAGTGATGGTCATAAAGTATATGATGGAGCGCGCAAAGAATATAGCAAAGAAAAGGAAACAAAATGCTAAAAGCAATATTAAAAGAAGCCTGGATATCAATTTCTGCGTATAAACTCAGAACATTCCTGACAATGTTAGGAATTATGATTGGTGTAGCCGCAGTGGTGATGATGGTTTCTGCCGGACAGGCGGTACAAAATTATATTACGCAAAGTTTTGAATCTATAGGCAGTAATTTGATAGTTATTGGACCGGCCGAAATTGTCAGCGGTGGAGTGCGCGGTGGACGTGGTTTGCCTAGTGTTACGGTTGCAGATGTGGAAGCATTGGGAGAATTAAAAGACGTTGAAGCGACATCATTTATAATGCCGGCAGCGGTACAAGCAGTATATGGCTCAAGTAACTACGGCGTAAGCGTAAGAGGAACCAATCCGGAATTTATGGTGGTCAATAACTGGGAAATAGAAGACGGCATTATGTTTACTGAAAAAGATGTAAAAGCGGCCAAACCTTATGCGGTTATAGGACAGACTGTTGTAAATGAATTATTTGGTTTGCAAAATCCTATAGGAAAAAATATTCGTTTGAAAGGAAAGCCGTTTACCGTCATCGGAACATTAAAAGAAAAAGGCGATGGTTTGATGGGAGATGACCAAGATAATGTTATTTTAATGCCATGGACAACCGTGCGTCAGCGATTAGAAGGTTCTGATCGTCCGCAATACACCAATATAGCATTTGTAAAAGCAACAAAAGAAGATAAGATGGAATCAGTATCCAGGCGTGTCGAATATATGCTTAGAACCAGGCATCGCTTAAAAGAAGGAGTAAAAAATGATTTTAGCATACGTTTGATGACAGAGATGGTTGAAAAAGTGCGCTCGGTCGGTTTTATTCTTTCCGCCTTATTAGCTGTTATTGCTTCAATTTCTTTGGTTGTTGGTAGTATTGGTATTATGAATATGATGTTAGTTTCTGTTACCGAGCGAACAAGAGAGATCGGAACAAGAAAAGCTCTCGGAGCTCCCAACAATTGGATTATGACTCAATTTCTAGCTGAATCTATTTTAATATCTTTTATTGGTAGTTTTATCGGTATGATATTTGGGGTAATATTCTCTCAAATTGGTGGTGCAATACTTGGGTATGCCGTGCCGATTTCTGTCTGGTCGGTGATTGTTTCGGTAACCGTGGCGGTGGTTGTAGGTATTGTTTCAGGACTCATGCCGGCATTAAAAGCTATGCGCTTAAACCCGATAGACGCATTAAGATATCAATAAAAATGTATAATCTTAATATATTAAAATTTATAGAATCGTATAAGTTCAATTGTAACGAGATATATATATAAATGCTTGACTTTTGTCTACTACAAAGATAATCTTGCGCTCGTCAAAAGAACTACAATGTTAATTATTAATCTATAATTTAAAAGCCTATGAATAAAAATGGATATTTGGTGCTTCTATGTCTTCTTCTTTTTGTTTTTGCGATATTCTATTTGCAAAGATGTGAAGATGACAAAGTTAAGAGCTATGGAGAAAAAGTGATTTTTGTAGAACGACTTGATACATCTGTTGTGTGGCGTACAAAAACACACTCTTTTGGTTCTAGTGGTGATTATGACCATGGTCGCATGGCCATTGCTTTGGAGAATGGTAAAAGATTATCTATAAAGTATCACTCACAAGATATCCTAAAAGATTGGATGTTTATTGAAAATGGAGATACGATTGTCCATGACGGTGATAGGATAATATCAATCAAATTTCATAAAGAGTAAACCTTATAACAAAAGACCATTGCTGAAATAATCGTCAGCAATGGTTTTTTGTTTTATAAATATTAAATGATTAAGCTCTTTGACCTTTTAAGCGCTTATAAGCCTTTTCATAACCGATAAGCGGAAGCAGGGTTTTAATTTCCGGACCGTTAGCTTCTGCTGTTAGAGCCATACGGATAGGATGGAATAAATCTTTACCTTTACGACCTGTGGCAGCTTTAACTTCATTTATCCATGTGTTAAATGTATCGGCATTAAATACACCCTTAGGGAGCATATCTGCCGCTTGAGAAGTATATGCCGCATCTTCCATAACCGGAGTGATTTCTTTGTTACAAATATTATCCCAAATTTGAATATCGGTAGCTTTATCCAAATTACCGCGAACTTCATTCCAGAAATTTTCACTGACACCAAAATTATTTTTTAGTGCAGAATAGGGCATATTACGCACCAAATGGGTGTTAAATTTCTTTAATTCTTCTTCATCAAACTTTGGTTGGGCTCGACCGATTTTGGAAAAATCAAGTGTTTGAGCTAAATCATACAAAGAATAAAATGGTGTAATGGCATCTGAGGTGCCGAGTTTTGCTAGGAAAGAGCAAATAGACATCGCTTCAACACCTTCAGCACGCAATTCACGTACACCGAGACTTCCTAAACGTTTGGATAATTTGCCTTCTTTACCGGTTAATAATGGTAAATGTGCAAAAGTCGGAACAGTTCCACCGATAGCCTTAAACATTTGAATTTGTGCCGCTGTATTGGTAACATGGTCTTCACCGCGAACAATATGTGTAATCTTAAAATCAACATCATCAATAACCGAAGGCAGATGATAAAGATAGCTACCGTCTTCACGAATAATAATCGGATCAGATAGCTTTTTTGCATCATATTTACAAGCGCCGCGTACGACATCTGTCCAAGCAATTTCTTCATCAATAAGCTTGAAACGATAATGCGGTTTACGACCTTCTGCTTCAAATTTAGCAATATCTCCGGCAGTATAACTTAAAGCTTGACGATCATAGATTGGCGGTAAACCTTTAGCCAATAAACGTTTACGCTTAAATTCCAATTCTTCCGGAGTGTCATAGCAAGCATAAATACGACCGGCTTGTTTTAATTGTGCTACAACTTCATTATAGCGTTCAAACCGTGCAGATTGCCGAGCTTCTTCGTCCCATGTGATGCCTAGCCATGTTAAAGCATCACGGATTCCATCTTCATATTCTTTTTTAGAACGTACTTTATCCGTATCATCGATTCTAAGCAGCAATCTCCCGCCCATCTTTTTAGTCCAAAGATAGTTGAATAGAGCGGTTCTCGTGTTACCGATATGCATCCAACCGGTAGGACTAGGTGCAAATCTGACTTTTATATTTGTCATTTTTTTTACCCTCAAAATAAATCACATGCGCCAATCATAGCGATATTTTTTATAAATTCAATATTTTTAAAAGATAAAACATAAATTATGCTTGCAATTTGTAAAGATTGCCTATAAATAATAACCGAAAATAATTTTAATTAGGAGATATTAGATGCCTTCAGTAGTAAATGGAGATTTATGTGTTAAATGCGGAACTTGTGCTGGAGTTTGTCCGGTAGAAGCTTTTCATATTGCAGAAAGTCAGTATGTTATTGATCCTGATACATGCATTGATTGTGGTGTTTGCATTTCTGAATGTCCGCAAGAAGCAATCAGTTCTGACAGCGATGCAGACGAAAAGTGGGTAAAAGCAAACGCAGAAGAAGCAAAAACAGCTCCGAGTGCATACTAATTCTGGTGCATAAATACATAAAAGGCTTAAAAAGGAGCATCTTTTTTAAGCCTTTTATTTTTTAAGAGAAAAAGATGGATTACACAGAAGATTATTTGCTAAATAAGCGCGTAAAAATTTTTCAGCCCATATCCGGTTATCGTGCTTCTATTGATGCCGTTTTTTTAGCTTCTCTTATCGATTCGCAGAAAATAAAATCAGGTGCAAAAATTTTAGATATTGGCTCAGGAACAGGTGCCGTATCATTATGTTTGGCCCATCGTCTTAAAGATAAAAAAACACAAATAATCGGTTTGGAAATTCAGCCTGAACTGGTAGATTTGGCAAATCAGAGTGCCACTTCTAATGGCTTTTCAAATATGTTACATTATAAACTTTGTGATATTCGCAAAAAAATATCACTAACACCGGGGAGTTTTGATGTTGTCGTAACCAATCCGCCATATAGTGATCATGATATGCCATCACCGAAAGAAAGTAAAAAACTTGCACATAATATGGAAGATTTTGATTTAACCAAATGGCTGTCTTTTTCACTAAAAATGCTCAAGCCTAAAGGTATAATAGCTTTAATTAACCGAACAGAAGCATTAAATCAGATTTTATCGGCTATGCATAATAAAGCTGGAAATATAAAAATTATTCCTCTTTATTCTAAGCAAGGTCAAGCTGCTAAGCGTATTATCATAATGGCAGAAAAAGGAAGCCATGGACTAACTTCTATCTTACCTCCTTTATATACCCATAATGAAGATGGTTCATATTCTGACATGGCAGAGCAAATTCTTCGAGGTGCTAAAGGATTTTTTGAATAATTTGGGCAATTCTATTTTATAATCGCAGATAAAATAAAAAAGAGGAATAGTTATTCCCCTTTTTTATAAGATAAATCAGCTAACAATTAAGCATTCAAAATAGCGTAAAGTTCATCAACAGAGCGAGCGTTACGCAATTTATCACAACTACCTTCTGTTTTCAAAATTCGAGATAGTGTCGCTAATGCTGTTAAATGGTCTGCACCACTATTTTCTGGACTAACTAGCATAAATACTAAATCCACAGGCTTCCCATCTAAAGCATCAAAATCAACAGCATCATCTAAACGCGCAAATATACCGCAAACTTTTTTTAACCCTTCGATTCTAGCATGAGGAAAAGCAACACCTTCTCCATAACCAGTTGATCCAAGATTTTCTCTTTCCCAAACAGCATCAAAAACTAGACGTTCGTCTAATCCGGAAAAAGAAGCGACACGTTGTGACAATATCTGAATCAATTCACGTTTAGTGGAAACCTGAATATTATCAAGTACTGCTTTCTTGGAAATTATATCTGCAATATTCATAGCGTCTATCCTCAAAAATTATTTATCTGCTTTAGGTTCAACCCAGCCGATATTTCCGTCTTTACGACGATAAACCATACTAATATGATTGTTAGCACTATTTCTGAACATTAAAGCACATTCATTGCCTAAATCCATGTACATAACGGCCTCGCTAACCGTACAAACAGGAATATTAGCATCTGTTTCGGCAATAGTTAATGGGGCATTTTCATTCACATCAACTTCATCATTTTGCTCAACCAATGGCAAAACAGCAGAATAAGCAAGCTCTGCTAAACCGACCTTACTTTTATGCGCACTTAACTTTGTCTTATGACGACGCAGACGTGTAGCAATATGTTCATTGGCATTATCAAAAGCAGAATAAGGATCAGCAGCAGCACCTGTTCCACGCAAAACAATATTTTTTGCCGGATGAACTAAAATTTCTGTACTGAAATCTTCACCTTCTTTAGAAAAAGACACCGAACAACTGATAGGAGCACTAAAATACTTCTCAACAGAAGTATTAACGGCTTCCTCTACATGTCTACGCAGTTTATCACTAATATCAACTTGCTTTCCTGATAATGTAACTTTCATCTTTTATCCCTTCATTTATTACTGGTTTTTCTACAAAAATAATATCCTTAAAAAGACTAAAAAGTCAATAAAAAAGCCTTATTAAATTGAAAAATTCTCACCTAAATAAACTTTTCTAACTTGCTCACTGGCCACGATTTCCTCTGGTCTACCTTCCATCAAAACAGCACCGTCATGTAAAATATATGCTCTATCAACAATATCCAAGGTTTCTCTAACATTATGGTCAGTTATTAAAACACCTAGGCCTCTGTTTTTTAGCTGAGCAATCATTTCTCTGATTTCTCCGACTGCAATCGGATCAATACCGGCTAAAGGCTCATCAAGTAAAATAAAACTGGGCTGACTAGCCAACGCACGCGCAATTTCCAATCGTCTCCGTTCGCCTCCTGATAAAGAAATTGCCGGAGATTTTCTCAAGTGCGCAATGGAAAACTCATTCAGCAGTTCTTCCAACATATAATCACGTTTTTCTTTATCTTTTACAACAATTTCCAGCACAGCTTTAATATTATCTTCAACTGTCAACTGGCGAAAAATAGAAGCTTCCTGAGGCAAATACCCAATCCCCATACGAGCACGTTTATACATTGGCAAATAAGTAATATCTTCGCCATCAATATGAACATCTCCATAATCCGGTGTAATTAAACCTATCACACAATAAAAACAAGTTGTTTTACCGGCTCCGTTTGGTCCTAGAAGACCAACAGCTTCACCTCGACGAACATTTAAAGAAACATTTCTTAAAACACTCCTGTTTTTATATCTTTTTCCGATATTAAAAACTTCCAATACAGAGCTTTGAACAGTAGTATTTGTAGTCATATCTATTTACCCTTCGAATTTTTCTTAAATGAACTTTCAAATAATTTGCCGGAAATTCTACCGCCGTTTTTAGCAATAAGACGGCTTTTTGATGTTGTAAAATCAGAAATGGCCTTATCTCCGCGAACTTGATTTCCATTTTTTGTAATAATAACATTATTTTCGAGTTCTGCCATATTCTTTTTAATATAATATACACCACTTTTAGCTTCAGCGGTACCATCATCTTGTTTAATATGAATCTTATCATAAAAACGAAATTCATCTTTAGCCTGAAAATAAACAGCTTTGGGAGCGGTAATAGTGCTGGTACCTTTAGAGATTTCAACATTGTTTTGCAACGT
>JAGCRL010000061.1 GCA_017964705.1 Alphaproteobacteria bacterium | reverse complement strand
GTATAATGCTAAAAATGAACTGATGTTAATTCCCAAAGGTGTGTTGCCGATTACATCAGCTAAAATTCCTAAAATAAAAGCGGAAAAAATATTAAAAATATCTGCGCGTTGGCTTTGCCAAAAGTAAATTCCGGCATAAAATGGGGCTTGTCTTAGAAAATTCCAATAGCTGTTAGAACGTGGAACATATAAAATTAAAACCAGCGCTAAAATGCTTGCGAGCGGAACGAGAAAGGCGATTGTTTCGGTTAGAAAATTTTTAATAGCCGCTTTCATTGCAGTTCCTTTAATTCTTCCGGTGAAGGCATAACGTCATAGAATAAAATTTTCACGATTTCAACTTTGGAAGGGTCAAACAAAGGTAATGCGGTAATCGAATCCATCTCAATTTTTTTAATACGCGCAATCGGAATGTCCGGTGGTAAGCCGCCGCCAACTCCGGAGGTTAACAATAAATCTCCACGGTTTAATTCGGCTAGTAATGGTGTGAAAATTAATTTCAATTCTTTATTGTTGGTGCCGGTTAGAATGCCGCGATCTCTGCTTATGGCAGAAATAACCGGAATCTTGGAATTGATATCGGTAATGAGTGATACGCGAGCATATTTTCCACTGATTAAATCTATGCGGCCGATTAAACCATGTGCATCGACAACCGCATAACCCGGTTTAACTTCTGATGCATGATCTCCCAAATAGATTATTAAGGCATTGGCAAAAGCATCTCCGGTTTCGGCAATTACACGTGCGGTAGTGGTTTTAATTTCCGGGATGTCAAAATGATGCAAAAGTTCTTTGAGCAATTTGTTTTCAGCTTTAATTGCTTTCATACGGTCTTTTAAGAGAAACAGTTGTTTATTTTGTTTTTTGAGGTGTTTGTTTTCTTTGTAGACATTCATTATTTCAGAAGTCTTTTTATAGGCCAGGCTGATACCGTCTGCCGGCAAAGTTATGGTATGCATAATTGGTGCGGTTATATAAAAGAGACCTTTGGAAACACCGGAAACGACACCTAAGTCAATTTTGTGCACCAAGATTAACAGCAGGGCCATGACAAACAGCCCGGCCATCATAAAATTTTTTAAGACGCGTAAAACGTAATTTTCTTTTAAGAACAGTGCCTTCTGGCGTTTCATTATGTACTCCTGAAGGTTTTTTATTCATACAAAACGCCGCGAAATTCCTCAAAGTTATCTAAGGCTTTACCTGTGCCGCGAACAACACACGTTAGCGGATCTTCTGCCAGAGATACCGGTAATCCTGTTGCGTTACGGATAACAGTATCCAAATTAGCAAGAATAGAGCCGCCGCCTGTCATCATGATACCTTTATCAACAATATCTGCTGCTAATTCCGGTGGTGTCTTTTCCAAAGCAGATTTTACAGCTTCAACAATTGCCATAACCGGTTCGGCCAAGCTTTCGGCTATTTGACGTTCTGTAATAACAATTTCTTTAGGAACACCATTAATCATATCCAGACCTTTGATTTCCATTGTACGACCATCTCCACGTGCCGGAACACAGGCTGAGCCGATTTCTTTTTTGATGCGCTCTGCACTGCTTTCGCCGACTTGTAAGTTTAGGTTACGGCGGATGTATGACATGATGGCGCTATCCATTTTATCACCACCAACACGAATAGAGTGAGGTATAACAATACCACCTAAAGCTAATACGGCAACTTCGGTTGTACCACCACCGATATCAACAATCATCGAACCGGTAGGGTCATTAACAGGAAGACCGGCACCAATTGCAGCGGCCATCGGTTCATGAATTAACCATACGCGTTTTGCACCGGCATTGGCAGCCGACTCTTTAATGGCTCTTTCTTCAACCTCAGTTGCACCGGATGGAACGCAAATAATGATGGTCGGACTTAATAATCTGCGACGGTTATTTACTTCTTCTATAAAATATTTAATCATCGCTTCGGCAGCTTCAAAGTTTGCAATTACACCATCTTGTAATGGGCGTATCGCTTCAATATCTCCGGGAGTGCGGCCTAGCATTTGTTTTGCTTTGGCGCCAACAGCCCATATTTCTTTTTTTCCTTTGATATCTTTAACAGCAACAACTGAAGGCTCGTTTAATACGATTCCTCTACCTTTAACATGTACCAATGTGTTTGCTGTTCCTAAGTCAATTGCCATATCGGCAGAAAACAAACCTAATAAATTTTGGAAAAGCATTATTATCTCCCATCTAATCTGTATCTTTTTTCTGTTTTAAGTTTAAATCATTTAATTTGCAAGTATTTTATAGTGCTTTTTTTATATCATCAACAAAATTTTTAATCGGTTCATCTGTATTAAGGTAGGTAAAATCTGCTTGAAAACGATTATTAAACCAAGTTGATTGTCGTTTAGCATATTGTCTGGTATGCAATTTGCTTAAGTTAACGGCATCTTCTAAGGCGCACTCGCCTTTTAGGTAGGATTTCAGTTCTTGAACACCTAAAGCATGCATGGCAGGCAGCCTGTTATTAAGGTTACGGTTGACCAATGCTTGTACTTCTTCTAAAGCCCCTTGTTGCATCATAATATCAAACCGTTGATAAATTCGCTGGTCCAATATTTCTCGTGGCGGTTTGATATAAATACGGATAAATTCGTCAGAATTAAACAGACGTTTTAGAGGAATTTTTTGCCAATAACTCATAGTTTTTTTTGTATGATACCATACTTCTAAAGCGCGACGTATACGAGTGGTATCGTTTGGGCCTAATCGTTGTGCTGTTTTCTTATCTGTTTGTTGAAGTGTTAAATATAGTCCGCTTAAGCCGATGTCATTATACATATCTGCTACTTTTCTGCGAATTTCTGGAGGTGTTTCGGGAATCGGAGTTGTGCCTTTTTCGAGGTTCTCAATATATAGTCCGGTTCCGCCAACTACAATTGGAATTTTGTTGTTTTGGCGGGCTTTAGAGATTTCTTTTTGAGCAAGATTTAACCAATCTACCATATTACCATGAATAGAAGCATCATAAATACCATACAGTTTATGCGGGGCGTTAAGGAGTGCTTGTTTATCCGGTGCAGCAGAAAGTATCGGAATATCTTTATAAACTTGCATCGAATCGGCATTTATTATTACCCCGTTTAGAGACTCGGCTAAAGCTAAAGCCACTCCGGATTTTCCGGATGCGGTGGGGCCGGCGATGATAATTATTTTTTTAAGGGT
>JAGCRL010000060.1 GCA_017964705.1 Alphaproteobacteria bacterium | reverse complement strand
TTGAATCTAAAATAATACAATGTTTACAAGATAAAGCCATCAAAATTATTAACGATAAAAACATTAAATGTTTGAATGTTAATTATGACCCGCCTGTGGATAAAAAATGGTGGGAAATGATTTATATACCCAACAATCCTGAAAATGAGTTTTGGGCTGATACTGCTAAAACTTACAGAGGTATTTTCAGATTAATATTGCATTGGCCTCAAAAAAGTCAAGGTATTTACAAACCACTTGAGGAAGCTGAAAGGGTTGCTAATGGTTTTCAAAAAAATACGGTTTTATATTCATCTGACGGAACTGTTAAAGTTACAATAACTGATACACCAAATATCACAACTATATTAGAAGATAGACCACAGTTAATGATAGGCTTGACAATTAAATATTCTTGTTTTAAGATATAATTGCTTTCTACGATAATGGGAGCGCACTGGGTTGGATAACCTGACATTTATTTAATCTCGGTGCGCTCAATTACGCACCATAGAAAAGGAAAGGTGCTTAATATGGCTAATACAAACGCGTTTTCAAAATGGTACGTGTGCGGAACTCCGCAAAATAATAATCTTACGTTAGCAGATTATGCTAGTTTGACTTGGACATTAATTTCCAAAGTCGGTAATGTTGGTGAAACTGGTAAATCTACAAATGTTTTAAGTTATAATACATGGGATACGGAAGTTACAGATAAAGCTAAAGGTATTACTGATGCTGGTTCTCCGACGATTGAAGTAGCTCGTGAACCAGATGATGCAGGGCAAGAAATTCTTAGAGCTGCTGCTGCTGTTGGTAATAATAACAAATATGCTTTCAAAGAAGAAAGAGCAGACGGTCCGTTGGGTGGTACAGGAACGATTTTTTACAATCGTGGTATTGTCGCCGGCCCGACACGCCCGAATGGTGGAAATGAAGATTTTGACCTCGAAGTATTTACACTTGGTCTTGTACAGGAAGAAATCGTGGTTAAACCGACTACCGGTGTTAATGCTCCGGTTATGAGTGTTGCACCGGCAATTACTGGTACTGCACAGGTTGGTGAAACTTTAACGTGTTCTACCGGAACATTTACTGGTACAAATAATACTTATGATTATCAATGGTTTGCTAACGGTCTTGCCGTTCAAGGTGCTACGAGTAATACTCTCGTGTTAGCTACTGCAGATGTTGGTAAAGTATTTTCTTGTCGTGTAATGGCTAGTAATAGTGGTGGAAATGCTTTTGGTTTTTCTAACACAACTTCTGCTGTTACCAGTGCATAATTAAATAAGGAGATTTCAAATGGATATTAGCACTCTCACTCCAAATGAACGAATTATCGAAATTAAACACCCTGCGACTGATGAAAATTTGGGTATCAGAGTTACGATTGTTTCGTTAGATGATGATAAAACTAAACAGATACGCAGGCAGTTTATAAACAAAAGACTTGAACTTGAGAAAAAAGGTAAAAGTTTCAGAGCTGATGATATTGAAGAAAACGAAGTTGATTTGTTAATTGCTTCAATGACTGGTTGGGATTGGTACGATGCCGAATTTCATGGTGAAAAACTTGAATTTAATACAAACAATATTAAAAAAGTTTTTCGTGAGCTTCCGTGGTTTAAAAAGCAAGTGTCGGAGGCTGTCAGTGATGAAAAGGCTTTTTTTCAAAGTTAAAATCTGAATTAGTGGAGGCCGTTAGAGTTTATGCTCGATACGACCTCCCTAATGAAAAAGGTGAGACACGTCGTGAACGAAATTTAAGATTTGATTACGGTGAATCTCCTGAGTTTGAAATTCCGCTTGGTGGTGAATATCTTTGGGAATTATTTGCAACGTTATCAACGGTTATTCATAGAGTAGATTTCAACGGTTATTATTATAGTTTTCCACCTTCTGAAATATTGGCTTGGTGCGAACTTGCAAAAGTTGATATAACAAGTAAGGAATACGAAATTATCTCAGCAATGGACAATGTTTTTTGTAAAGAGATAAATGAAGATAGAAGCGCTACTTATTCTCGTAAACTCGATGAACAGAAGCAGGAAATTGAAAATAAATCTAAACGCAGGAGATTATAATGGCTGATTTAGCTAATGTTGTTGTAAAAGGTGAGTTTGACGGCCAAGAATTAATCGCTGGTTTAAAAGCTGTTTCACAATATGGTAAAAGAGCAGCTACAGATAGTGATTTATTAAATAAAGCTATAGGTAAATTATCTGGTGTTATGGAGACAATGGGTGGTGATGTTAAAAGCGCTTTTAACACATTATCTCAAGGTTTCGATAATTTAAGTAAAAAAGTCGATGAACAAACACAAACTTTTAATAAACTTGCTTCAGCCGTTAATAAAGCAAAAAAAGAGACTAAAGAATTTAACGATGTTCAAAAACAAGCTGCTAGTATATCGGATAGCATGATGGGTAATACCACTCGCGGTGCCGCCCAAGCTAACCGGTTTAATAGTGCAAACTTTTTAGCACAATTTCAAGATATTGCTGTTACTTCTGCAATGGGTATGAATCCATTATTGATTGCTGTACAACAAGGTACACAATTACAATATATTTTAGCGCAATCTAAAGCACCGTTAAAAGATTTTGTTGCTGGTTTAAAATCTATGTTTTCAGTAGCAGGTATGTTAACAATAGGTTTAACTGGTGTGGCGGCGGCGCTTATTCAATTAGTTGATTGGTCGAAGGTTGGTAAAACAATATTAGGCGGTTTAGGTTCTGTATTTACATGGTTAGGTAATGTAACTCAATCTTTAAACATTAGCGCTTTAGGTCAACATTTTAAGGATTTGGCTGAAGATATTAAAGAAGCTGAAGAAGCAGCTAAAGGTTTTAACAAAATTTTAAAGGATTTTGAGGGTTTTGAAAAAAAATTAGCAAGTAAAAGATTTGAATTAAGTTTAGAAGGAAAAACAGAAGCAGAAAAAGCTAAGTTAAGAGCCGAACATGAGTTGTCTGAAATGGCTAATAAAATCATATTAGAAAACAAAGAAGATTTATCAGTTGAAGAACTTGATGATATACAATTTCGTATGAAAGTGTTGACTGATGAAGCAGTTAGACTTGCTGAAGAAGAAGGTAAAATTAAAGATAATGTAAAAAAAGCTGCTGAAGCTAAAAAAGAGGAAGAAGAACGTCTTAGAAAAGCTGCTAAAGCTGCTGAAGCCGATGCACAAGCTGTCAAAAAACTCGCTGAAGCATGGGATAGACTTAACACATCTGCTTTGAATAAAATCAGTGACCTTAAAATGGAACAAAGTTTAATCGGTGCAGGTACTTATGAAAAAACCTATGTAGAAACTTTGAATAATTTAAAACGTCAAGCTGAAAGTTCAGGTATTGATTTAAATTCTAGCGCCGGAAACGGTAAAACTGTATATGAAACTTTGGATGAAAACGCCAAGGCCACCGCGTTGTTAACTGAAGAAAATGAGCGGTTGAATAAAACGTATGAATTTGGTAAATCAACCGTTAAAGGATTTTTCAGCGATATGCGACAAGGATTACGTGACGGTCAATCGGCGTGGGAAGCGTTTGGAGACGCAGTCACCAATGTTTTAGATAAAATCCTTGATAAGATAATGGATATAGGTGTTGACGCTTTGTTTAACGCCGGTAGGTCTGCCGGTTGGTTTAATTTTGGTAGTGGACAGCAAGTTTACAATTCACCAATAGGGCCGACAATGCCGGGCGCGACCCCTTTGACTGGTCAAGCTCTCGGTGGTGCATGGGATAAAGGTATCCAAAAATTTGCAAGAGGTGGAGTTGTGAGTTCTCCGACAATGTTTGCTATGCGTAGCGGTCTTGGTGTAATGGGTGAAGCTGGACCGGAAGCTGTTATGCCGTTGACACGTGGCCCTGATGGTTCACTTGGTGTACGTGCGGATGGTAATAATAGTTCACCAGTAATCGTCAACGTTGTTAACAATTCTAACGCTCAAGCGAAGGTAGAACAACGTCAGACTTCTCAAGGTATGGAAATTGATGTTATGATAGACCAGTTAGTCGCTGAAAAAATGAATCAACCGGGTACCTCATCTAACAGCGCTTTGAGAGCTTTCAACAATCAAAAACTTATAGCGAGGTAAAAAAATGGCAACATGGCCTAGCAAATTTAAGATTTTAAGGGATAGTTTCACAGAAGGTCTACCTGATAGAGTTATAAGCTCTAATATGGATGTAGGACCGGCTAAAAAGCGTCGTAGAACGATATTAGCATCATATAACGTTAATATGACGGCTTTGGTAAAAATGAGTGATGTAGACGATTTTAGACAGTTTTATTTAACCAATGACGCTGCTGTATTTGATTTTATGCACCCGCGAACAAATCAAATCGTTCAAGCTCGATTCGCTTCAGTACCATCGCTGACTTTGAATGAAACTTATTATACGGCTTCTGTAGAATTGGAGATAATGCCTTGATAAGTAATAATTTCAAAAGAGCGGCTTACGCTCAGGAAACAAATGTAGCTGTTATAGTATTACTAACACTCAGCACACCGGATTTGCCTGACACAATAAGGGTTTGTAATGTTCCGGTGGAGAAATTTACTGACTTAGGTGATAATGTTCTCGGCCTTGTTAGCAACAATCAACGTTATCTTTTTTTACCGTTTGAAATTGAGTTACCACAAGATGATAAAACAGGTGCAGTTAGTGCCAAATTAAGAATTGATAATGTTAACCGACAAATTGTTCAATATGCTCGACAAAGTAAGAAACCTATTAACGTTAATATTCAAGTTGTTTTATCAAATAATTTAGATTACGTTGAAATGGAATCGAATGATTTTAAGTTATCTAATGTTACTTATGACGGTTTTAGTGTTAGTGGTAATCTGACGATTGATTATCTTGGTTTAGAGCCTTTTCCTTGTGGGCGTTTTACTCCTTCTGGTTTCAAAGGATTGTTTTAATGTGGTGTAACGATTACATAAATATACCTTTTCAAGAACACGGTAGAAATCGTGCAGGTTGTGATTGTTGGGGTTTAGCACGAATTATCTATAAAGAAAAACTTGATATAGATTTACCGACGTTGTTAAATTATGAGAATACTAGAGATAGTAACGCTATTGTAGAATTGTATGAAAAGGAACATTTAAACTGGGTAGAAATACCTGTAGGTGAAGAAAAAGAATTTGATATATTAGTATTTAAAATATTAGGCTTGCCAACGCATATTGGAATTGTTATAAATAAAGGTATGATGATTCATTGCGAATATAAAATCGGAACTCATATAACGGAATATTATAATGAAGTTCAATGGCGAAATCGTCTTGCAGGAGTCTATAGATATGCAAAACACTAACGTTACAGTTCAGACATCTTTAATGCCGTTTAAAACAACTTTTGATACGGTAGGTTTGAATCACTGTAAAAATTTACAGGATGTTGTTGATACTATAGTTCCTTATAATTTTGCAGACTGTAAATTAGTAGTAACACACAATGGTAAAATCATATCTGAAGATTACAAATCAGTAGAGCTAAAAGAGAACGATTTAATAGGGCTGAATTTTGTGCCAATGGGCGGTCATGGTGGCGGCAGTAAAAATACAATTATGATGATAGGATTGGTGGTTGCCGCTATTGCCATGCCGTATGCTGCCGCAGGTCTTGCTAACCTAGCTGTTGGTGCTGCTTGGGGTGCAACTGGTATCGCTTGGGGTGCAACTGGTTGGTCTATTTACGGTGGTGTTTTAATCGGCGGGTCAATGTTATTATCAATGGCCCAATCTGCATTAATGTCCACACCTAAACAATCAGCAGGTACACGTAATAACGGAATATCTGAATCACAGACTTCATTTATAGAAGGTGCGCGTAACAATGTCAGTAAATATGGTATAATACCGATAAATCTTGGCACGAATCGGATTTTTCCGAATCAAGCTGCACTTCCATATACAGAAACTTCTGCAAACGGTAAAGACCAATATGTTAGACAACTTTTCACCTATGGATATGGAAAATTATTGATAACAGACCGTAAACTTGGTGAAACGGATTTGGATAAATTTAAAGATGTTGAAATAGAAGATAAATTAAACGGTGATTTAAACCAAGGAACAAATTTATACAGTAGTGACATATATCAAGAGGATTTTAACATACTTCTAACTAAAGCCGATGGTTATGTTGTTAGAACTACCCAAACTGATGTTAACGAAGCTGAAATTGATATTAGTTTTCAGGGTTTATGTTATTATAACGATGATGGTAGTAAAGGTAGTACGACTGTTGAACTTGAAGTCCAATATGCACCGACTGGTACACAAAATTGGTCTGTTCCTTCAGGCGGATTTCAGATTACAAATTCTCAAAGTCTTAGTTTAGATTTAAGTGAAACTAACGAGATTCGTTTTAAAGCTTTTGGTGGTTTTGAAATTTTAGTTACAAATACTTTCATTATTTTAGATACTTACAATGGTAGTATTTACAGTACACAAACTACAGGTTATCAAGGTTCTGTAGTTTGGCCTAGTTTACCGGAAGGAAATGTAGTATTAGGTTATATATGTGGACAATTTCTTATATCATCAGACAATTATACACCATTAAGATATGTTGATAATCGTTCAACTCTTGTCGGTAAATATATTAACAACATGAATGATTTTGTTGTTACTTGTGATTTTTCAGATTATAGCGCAGTCGGTGTAAGTGTATCAGGTGGTTATATCAAAGGTGTTAGTGGAACTATAAAAGTTTCGGCTGCTACATCTGTCGCTTTAAGAAAAAGTAAAAGATTTAAGTTTCCGAGAAAAGGTCAATATGATATTCGTGTTAGACGTTTAACTAACGATTCGACAGACGATAGAATGATAGATAAATCTTATTTGACAGCTTTGAAATCAATAACTCACGTTAATCCTGTTAGTTTTGCTGATATATCAGGAACGGCTATGAGAATTAAAGCTAACGACCAATTATCCGGTGTTATAGATACCTATAATGTCATAGCGTCGACTTTGTTGAAAAGATATAATCCTAAAACCAATTCATGGCAGAACAATAAAATAAGTTCAAATCCTGCTGATATTTTCAGATATGTTTTGCAATCACCAGCTTTTGCAAAAAGGTTACCGGATAGTAAAATTGATATAACAAAATTACAGGAATGGTGGGTTTATTGTAATTCACAAAATTTGACTTACGACAGAGTTATTGATTATGAAACAAGTATTGACGATGTTTTGAATGATATTTGCGCGGCCGGTGTTGCAACCTTGTCCAAAATCAATAATATATACAGTGTTATTATTGATAATGAGCGCCCTATAATCAAAGGTATGGTAACTCCACGTAACAGTTGGGATTACAAAGGTAATATTAATTATCCTGACCTTCCTCACGCTTTGAGAATTGAGTTCAGAAACTCGGAAAAAGGTTATGAAACTGATGAAAGAATTGTATATGCTGATGGTTATAATAAAAACAATGCTACACTTTACGAAAGATTGGAATTTCCGTCATGTACTAGCGCTAGTTTAGCATATTGGTATGGTAGACGTTATTTTGCAACTGCTATTCTTCAGCCTGAAACACATACATTCAAAATGGACTTTGAAAGTATGACATTCAACCGCGGTGATAGAATAACGTTAGTCAATGATGTTATTCTCGTTGGTGTCGGCCAAGGTCGCATTAAAGAATTGATTGTCGATAACGTTAATAATCCAACCGTTGTTTTAGGTTTTGTCATTGATGATAAATTAGATATACCAACTAGTACAAATATTGCAGTTCGTATAAGAGACAGTAAGGTTACACAAGGTTATAAATATCATCTCTTGCAATCCGTGCAAGGTATTACAGATACATTTTTATTTGAAACCAGTATTCAATATAGTCAAAGACCAGCTATCGGTAGCTTGTGCGCGTTTGTAGAAGATGGAAAAGAGTTAGATTTAATCATTACACAAATTAAACCTAACAAAGACCAATCTGCTACTATAACAGCTATTAATTATGCACCGGAGAGATTTACACCTTTAGATACTATACCTGATTTTGTCAGTAATATTACTATATCAAGTGATTTTTACCAACCTTTTGCTCCGATTTTAGCTTCAAAAGTACAAACTGATGAAACTGTTGGTATTAAAAACACAGATGGGTCGTTTACTTCAGTTGCGGTGATTTCTTTAGTTAACAAGAATGAAGATGATGTCATTCCTATAATTTACGCAAGAGTTAAAAATACTACGGAATGGTATAAACCGACTACGCTTAAAAGAGATGCAAATGAAATTGTTGTTACAGGGTTAAAAGACGGTGAATATTACGACTTCGATATTCGTTATCAACGTCAAACGGGTTTACAATTACTTTCCGAATCTTTGATAATTAAAAATGTAAAGTTTATCGGTGGTTCTACACCACCTGCAAATGTCCAAAAATTTCGAGTAAGTGTTACAAATGGTTTGGCTTTATTTACTTGGTTACCTAATAAAGATTTGGATATTTCACATTATGTTATCAGATATAGTGGTTTGACAAGTAATGTTAGTTGGGTTAATGCTCAAATAGTTATGGATAATATAAAAGGTACATCTATTACGAATGTTATCCATAAAGGTACATATTTAATTAAAGCTGTTGATGTTTATGGTAATGAAAGTCTTGAACCTACTGTTATAATATCAAATAATTCCGGTGCGTATGAAAACGTAGTTGAAACATTTGTTGAAGAAACTGATTGGTTGGGTAATAAAGTTAATGTTGAAAAAGTAGGTAATTTAATTGAATTACCGAGAGGTGTTACAGAAGGTTATTATTACTTTAGAAATCAATCCTTTGATTTAGGAGAAGTTTGTAATTGTTCATTAACTGCCAATGTTTATTCTGCGCTTGAAAAACGTAACAGAATTAGAGATATTAATACAGGTATCAGAAGTGTTACCGATGGTATCAGAGATATAGGAGCTGATTGGAATAATAACGCTAATTGGCTTGTCGAATTACAAATGAATTTATCAGATGACGGAACTAATTGGTCTGGTTGGGAATTATTTACAGCAAGCCAGTTGAATTTCAGATATATCAAATTCAGATTGTACTTAAAATGCGAGAATGTCGAAAATTTAACCGTGCGTGTTGCTATATGTCATGTTACAGTGGATATGCCGGACAGATATGAAAGTGGTGAAGATATTGAGATTACAAATGCAAATATTGGTGCAACAGTTACTTATAGCGCGCCGTTTCGTAAAAAACCGTCTGTAAATATTACACTTCAAGACGGTGCAGTTGATGATAGAATTGTATTTGCAGCGAAAACTAAACAAGGGTTTACAATTAAAGTATTTAATGCTACACTCAATTCGTATGTTGCTAGGTCTTTTGATTATCTGGCAGCAGGTTATGGTAAAATAATATAGGAGATTGTTAGATGACTCAAAATGTTGTAAATTATAGTGATAATCCGACCGGGCCTGAGTTATTAGATAATTATTTGGATAAAGACCAAGAAAATATTTTAACTTGTAACGCTGGTGTTCAAAGACCAAGTTATGCTACACAAGGTACATTTTGGTTGGATACTTCTACTACACCTTGGACATATAAAATGTATGATGGTTCAAGTGATTGCAAAGTAGGTACTTTTAACAGTACCTCTCATAAATTCAATGCGTATATTGAAACACTTACAAATAATTTAACATTGACAAACAATACGGAATCTTATCGACATATCAGTAGTACAAATACCGCGGTAACAAAAGGAACAACGCCAAGCGCAAATACCGGTACGGCTTTTTTATTCCGTGATTCGCAAGACTCTTTTATAGGTAGTTTTTCTATATGGTATAATACTGGCGGGATTATCCGCGCTGGGTTTAGAGCGTTTGCGCCGACAGCAGAAAGTAATGGTTACGGCGAACTGGTAATGGATACAACGGAAACAGGTTCGCAGTTAAGTTTTATTACTTACAATGGTTTGAATAACACTAATTTGTGGGGCGCAAGTTCTGATACCAGTCGGAACTTAGTCGCATTGCAAGGTTGGGTAAATAATCCGTCGATGTCAACAAACGTCGTACATCGTAGTGGTAACGAAACTATAACCGGAAGGAAAGTTTATACTGATACAACAACTTTTACAACTCATCCAGTAGTGCAATCAACTACAGAGTATTCTTCTATCGGATACAGGGTACAGAATACGCAAATTACACGTGGTACTGCTCCGACAACGGGTAATGCTTCAGGACAATGGGTATTTCAAGACGCTGGTGGTCTAGACGTCAATCACAGAATTGGTGGTATGGAAGTAACGTATTTAACGAACGGCGATATAAGGACATCGTTACAGGTATTTCAACCGACAGCAAGCACAACGCAAAATCCATACACATACTCAAATTTGTCTTTAATTTATCCGGCAAGTGGCGACCCGTATGCGATAGCACCGACACCGGGCGCAAGTGTGGTGGGTAATGAAATAATTACAGCCAAGTGGTATGTGCCGAACTATAGCAAAGCAACGAATAAATCAGCCGAAACCAAGTACACACCGACGAAGGATGTGCGGGTAATAATTGCCGGTACAATTCAAAATTCCGGTAACAATGGAACTATGGAGGCACGTGTTCAGATTAACAATGCTGACAAGTTCACGTTTTACGGCGGCTATGTTTACGGGTATAATGAGGACCCTTTTTATGTGGCTTTTGATGTTAAAGCCGGAGATTCGTATAAACTTTACAAGGTTTCCGGCACATTGACGGTTAAACAGTTTATTGAAATTCCTTATGGAGGTTAAGATGCAGGCACTTATTAAAGAGATGACAGCCGAAAAGAAGTTAATTGATTACAGACTTATCGACGGCACAGAAGATTTGGATTATTTCACTACCGAAGGTTACACCGACGAGCAAGAAGTCGAGCAAAATGATAACGGCGATTGGTACGTTAAAGGATATTTACCAGTGCCGACAACGGAAGAAAAGGCGGTAAAGGTACGAGCCAAGCGCGATTTGTATTTGGAAGTATATGTTGACCCGATTGTTTCAAATCCTTTACGCTGGGCTGATTTAAGCGAAAAAGAACAGCAGGATATTGTCAATTATCGGCTTTATTTGCTGAATATACCGGAGCAATCGGGATTTCCGAACATTGAGGTTTTGACATTTGAAGAATGGAGCGCTGAATAATGGGAATATTTTTTGCATTTTGGCGGCGGTTTTTTGGCGGCTACGATAGCAAGTTTAATTTTCTTGAGTATCGGGGCTTGCAAATGATTTTGTGCATTGTAGCGGTGTTTCTGTGGGAGTTTTTTAAGCAAGGTAAGCCGTGGTACATTTCGTTAATTATTGCCGTTCTGGTGTATATATTCTGGTGTCGCGGTCATTGGTACTACTTCAAATGTGGTACCGAGGACAACAAGTATATTGATGATGAAATGGCCAAAGGCCGCAAACCGGCGATGAACTGGATTGTCGCACCTATTTGTAAATGGCTAGGATTTAAAGAACGTAGTCGGCAATACTGTTTTGTCGGTATGGTTGTTCGGTATTTCGGATACAGCCTTTTGCTTGCTCCATTCGTGGGGTGGCACTTTATCGCGGTGGGCTTTGCTGTACCATTTATCTATAACGCTTGCTTTTGGGTTAATTTTCCTAATTGTAAGTTTGCGAGCAGCCCAACGAACTGGGCTGAAATCTATGCCGGTTTAGCTATCGGCTGGGGTTTATTTTAACTCTTGACAATATCTTGTAAATCTGCTAACATTAATAATGAAAGTGAGGTTAGCTATGGAAGATAAAGAAATGATTGAAGTTATAAGAGAAGCGCGTAAAGCCGGTATGCAAACAGCACTGCTTATGTTCGGTGCTTTATTGTTGATATCTTTCTTATTTGGATTTTACATTTATAAAAGTTTCAATGATACACCAACGAATTATGTTACCGCATCTCAGACTAACGAATCAGGTGATAACACTATTACACAAGGTGAATAAAGATGGCATCTCAAAAGATAGTTTTAGCGTCTAGAATCACACGTCGTAGAGGTCATGGCGGCAGAGGAGGTCGTCGTGCATCATATAAAGGCTAAAATAATAGCTTTATGGTTACATCTATGGCTTAAAAAGGTTGCTAAACGTTATCCTGACTTTTTTCAACGAATGATTAACGACGTTGTTGACAGTGATAAAGGTTGTCAGATAATGTGCTTACGTTATATACATCGTTTGAAATTCAAAGAGATTCCTGAAATCGTACATCTTGAAGAACGACAAGTTTATAAAATACATCAACAAATCATAAATCATATAATAAACCTTTAAAATCAAATGGTTAGGAGTACATATCCTAGCCATTTTTTAACGCTTTAAGCTTTGCTAACCTCGTTAATGTAATCAACATTAGCGAGGTTTAAAATGTATAATAACAATTTTAATCAATTTTATCCTTATGGTGTGCAACAGCCTATGCCAATGCCACCACAAACTCAACCTATTCAACAATTTCAACAACAATTACCGCAAGCGTCTTGTTACTTTGTCAAGTCCATAGATGAACTGTCAGGTATTAGAATAATGCCTAACATTTATTGCATGGGTATTAACAAGGACAATAAGGAAATTTATGTCCGCAGGATGAACAATGACGGCAATATTGAAGTTGAAACTTATAGTTTGAAGTCCGAATCCAAAGAGAAATCGGAACTTGAAAAGATTACAGAAAGGTTAACAAACATTGAAAACAGC
>JAGCRL010000059.1 GCA_017964705.1 Alphaproteobacteria bacterium | reverse complement strand
GAAACCAGTCTTAAAAACAAATCTAATCTTGATGCCCAATTAAGCAATCTTGCAAATATGAATTTAGCTCTCAGTCGAGATGCACAAAATCTTGCCGAAGCTTTAAAAGGCGGCAAAAAAGCGCAAGGTAATTGGGGGGAATGTCAACTCAGCCGTATTTTGGAAATATCCGGTTTACGTAAAAATCAAGATTATGAAACACAGGAATCATTTACAACCGAAGAACGAAAATTATATCGACCGGATGTTATTATCCATTTACCGGAAAATCGAGATATAGTTGTCGATTCTAAAGTATCATTAACTGATTACTTAGATGCCGTTAATACCGACGATGAAGAAACACGTCAAAAAGCTTTGCAAAAGAATGTCCAAGCTATAAAAGCTCATATAGATGAATTATCCGCCAAGGAATATCAAAAACTGTTAAAAGAGCGCACATTAAATTATGTTATTATGTTTATACCGGTAGAAAGCGCTTATATTGCCGCATTAGATTGTGATCGTTATATATATGACTATGCATATAAAAAGAATATCATCTTAGCCACTCCTTTATCGCTACTTCCCACATTACGTACCATAGAAAATCTATGGCGTATAGACAGTCAAAATCAAAATGTTGAAAAGATAGCTGAATTAGGTGGCAAAATTTATGATAAATTAGCGGCTTTTGTTGACGACATGAAAATGCTTGAACGAGGCATTAATCAAGCCAACAACGCTTATAATAATGCCATGATCAAACTAACCGGCAGAGGTGGCGCTGTTTCTCAAGCAGAAAAAATGAAAACACTCGGTGCCAAAACCGGCAAAAATATTAACTTAGCCTTAAATGATAATAATCTAATCTTAGAACCTGAAACAGAGTTACTAACCACATCAACATCAGGAGAGTAATATGCCTAAAATTATTTTTACCGGTGGCGGTTCTGCCGGACACATTACATTAAATCTCGCTTTAATTCCTTATTTTATTGAGCGTGGTTGGCAAATAGATTATATTGGTTCCAAAGGCGGAATGGAAGAAAATTTAATAAAGAAATTTCCAGAGGTAACCTATCACAGCGTCTCAACCGGTAAGTTGCGCCGTTATTTCTCAGTTAAAAATTTTATAGATATGGTAAAAATTCCTCTAGGCTGTATCCAAGCAACTTGGTTGGTTTACAAATTAAATCCGGATATTATCTTTTCTAAAGGTGGCTTTGTATCGTTTCCTGTTGTTGTCGGAGGTTTTATCAATCGCAAAAAAATTCTGATGCATGAATCAGATATAACTCCCGGTTTGGCAAACAAACTAAGTTTGCCTTTTGTCAGCAAATTTTACACTACTTTTACAGAAACAATAAATAACATTTCCCAACAACAAAAAGTTGAATGTGTCGGTCCTGTTTTATCAAATCGCTTATTTAATGGTAACAAAGAGCAGGGGGCTCAAATTGCCCATCTTAATACCGATAAGCCGACAATTATGTTTATAGGTGGCAGTTTAGGTGCTCAAAGCTTAAACAATGCTGTTTCTCAAAATTTTTCTCAATTATTGGAAAAATATCAAATCATTCATATTGCCGGAAAGAATGGCTATAATCCGCAACTAAAAGGTGAAGGCTATATTCAATACGAATATGTTGATAGCGAATTAAAAGATTTAATGGCTTTAGCTGATGTTGTCATTTCTCGCGCTGGTTCCAATTCAATTTTTGAGCTTGCCAGCCTTCATAAACCTATGATTTTGGTTCCCTTACCTAATACATCATCTCGCGGAGAACAAACCTTAAATGCCAAAAGTTTTGTAAACAAAGGTTATGCCGAAATTATTAAGGATGAAGATATCGCTAATCCCCAAATTTTATTGCCGATGATAGAAAAAGTCTACGCCAAATGCAATGAATACATCAAAGCAATGCAAGATAATCCAGTAAAAATAACAACGGCAGAAAAATTATCTTCACAAATCATGGCCGGTGTTCAAAAAGGCTAAAGCCAACCTTTAGCAGCACGAGAATATGTAAAGCCGCGTCCAGTTTTTCGCAAATTTTCACCCGGCAAACAAATAACCCCGGAGATACAACTTTTTCTACAACCGGTAATTTCCGGTTTTGTAAAAGGTATTTTTTTCAGATAGCAATAAGCCATATCCGCCATAATTCGTGCTTCCATATACTGTCCGCTAATTCCCACGGCATCACTAAAATCTAACATCACAGATTTTGAATTAATTCTCTTTAAAATATTCTTTGCAAAAATCTTATGTTGTGGCAGTACCAATCCTTTTTTAT
>JAGCRL010000058.1 GCA_017964705.1 Alphaproteobacteria bacterium | reverse complement strand
TTCTTTAGAAAAATTTATTTATGCTTTGGGTATCCGCCAAGTCGGGGCGGCAACAGCTTATCTTATTGCCAAACATTATCATAATTTTAATTCTTTTATGAATGCCATGATAAGCCAAGACATACAATTATTAATTAATATTGATGGAATTGGACCGGCGATGGCTAAAGACATTATTGAATTTTTTAAGGAAAAACATAATCAAGAAATTATTCAAAAATTACTGTCTGTTATTCATATTGATGATTTTGATGAAATTATATCCGAAACATCAGCCCTTTTTGAAAAAACCATTGTTTTTACAGGGACTCTTACCACTTTGACCAGAAGTGAGGCAAAAAGTAAAGCTTTAGCTGCGGGTGCTAAAGTTGCAGGCACTGTTTCCGCACATACAGATTTGGTTGTTTTGGGAGAAAACGCAGGTTCAAAGCTATCTAAAGCCAAAGAACTCGGGATTAGAATCATCTCGGAAGATGAATTTATGAATTTATTGCCTTAGGTTTACGTTTATAAAATATTTTATAGATATTAATGAAAACAACATTAAAATAAATAGGCGCAAAGGTCATTAAAATAATTGTGGTATTTATTTTATAGGTTGTATCAATGTAATATGATATTGTAAAAAGTAGCGCAATAATTGCTGCAAGTAATACAAAATTGCTGTAATTGTAACGAGTGCGTTTGTAGGAATCCATTATCCAGCGGCTTTTACCAACTAAAGAAGATATCCATGCTAAATATGGTCGGCTAATTGTAAACGGCGAAATTAATACCATACATACATGAAACAAGAGTATACCTAATATGCCGTTATGATACTCCATATACTTTTCAAAAAATTCTAAAAATCCCATAAATAGTGAAACGAAAGGTATTGCAGCAAAAAGTAAATATATACTTATATTCATAAACATTATTTTGCTTGCCGGTATCAAACCATTAAAAATACGAATAAGAGAAAAATACGGCTTATGTTGCAGAATATAACGGATAAAGATGCACCAATAAACATAATATGCCACTAACCATAAAATGCTTAAAGAATTTGTCCATCCGTTTGGTATACAATTGAATATGTATAAAAATAAAAAATTAACTAAGCACCAGACTAAAAATGTGCGCTTAAAGAGCAATATAAACTTTATACTGCTCTTTAGCTGTGAAAATAAAGAGAATGTTTTTATCTCTGCAGATAATTTAGCCTTCGTCTTCTTCAAATTCTTCCTCTTCTGCGTTAGGATCATAATCTATTCCAAGTTTGGAAAGAATATCCTCACTTTCATCAGTTCGTTGTGCTACAATCCAATCCGGAACATTCGGAGCAGGTGGAATCGAGGCCTGCGCTTTCATCTTTGTATCCAGGTACCAACGTGGGGAATCTGCCATAATCGGTGTTTCTATGGCACCTTGCATTAAAACAACTTGTTTTAACATTGGCAAACTCAATAATTCGTTTGTACTGATTGCAGACACTCCTTGCAATTGATAATTGACGTTTTTTGAAAACGGATTGAAATCTTTATTACTGATGCCGCCCTCTTGACGAGAGAAAGATGTTGTTTGAACAGTCTTATTACCTATCATCTTAGAAAAACGCTGTGCCGTTTGTTCGTTGTTCTGAGATAACACAACTTTACAAGCTGTTGTAGAAATAACCGTTTCCAAATCATCTTTACCATATTTACCGGAAATTTGGCCTAAGTCTTGTCCAATAAGTAAATATGCCACTTTTTGACCACGACCAACCGCCGGACCATCAATAACCGCTTTCAATTTCGGCATTTGTGGAAACTCGTCAAGCACAAATAATACCGGGAAAGGCCCCATCTTACCATCAGATTTATTAATGGAATTTGGTTTATTAGAAATTAAATAAGCACTCATTAAGTCCACAAAAGTTGCACTAATCGGGTTTAAGGCTTGTGCATCTGTTTGATTAACAGAAAGATAAACTGATATCGGTTTCCATTCACCGGTTACCGGGTCTTTCATACCACGCAAATCTTTAAACTGCAAATCTGAAAAACTGGTACGTGCTACCACAGCAGAGTTCTTAAAAATACCAATACCTGTAAAACCTGTAGATATAACAGAACCACGCTCTTTATCTGGCATTGCACTCAAAGCACTCAATTCTGTTATACAACGTCTTGAATAACCGTAA
>JAGCRL010000007.1 GCA_017964705.1 Alphaproteobacteria bacterium | reverse complement strand
GTTGATGATGAAAAATTGGCTTCATTTGCTGTATTGGCTGAGCAAGATGAAATTGATGCACCGGAATTATCACCATGGATTGGCTTTGTTTATACATTTCCAAAATACAGGGGGAATCATAATGCCGGCAAATTAATAGAACATATTTGCACTATCCTAAAAGCAGCCAAAGTTGAAAAAGTTTACATTTCAACAGAAGAAATTGGATTGTATGAAAAGTATGGCTTTTCCTTTTGGCAAATAATGACTAACCGAGAAGGCAAACAAACCAGAGTATATATGAAAAAATTATCTGATTAAACAGTCCTCATTGTTAAACGATAATCACAAATTCAGATTTAATTTTTATAAATCGGGAATCTAGCGGTTAAGTTTAATATACGTTCATTAACATCAGCTAAAATTTTTTCTTTATCAGGTGAATTTAGAGCTTCTGCAACATCAGCTATGGCATTACCTATAATTTCAAATTCTTTACTTCCGAAACCGCGAGTTGTTCCTGCAGGCGTTCCTAAACGAATACCGGAAGTTATGGTTGGCGGGAGCGGATCAAAAGGAATAGTGTTTTTATTAGCCGTAATATGTACACTATCAAGCGCATCTGTCAATTCTTTACCGCTAATTCCTTTAGTAGTTAAATCAACTAGTAATAGATGCGTATCAGTACCTCCGGTAACAAGCTTAAAACCGCGTTTAACCAAAGTTTGTCATAAAGTTTGAGCATTTTCTAAGACTTGTTTAGAGTATTGTTTAAATCCATCTTCCAAAGCTTCTTTAAAACAAACAGCTTTTGCCGCGATAACATGTTCCAGAGGACCTCCTTGCATACCGGGAAAAACAGCGGAATTAATTTTTTTAGCAATATCCGCATTATTTGTTAAAATAGCACCTCCGCGAGGACCACGTAAGGTTTTATGAGTTGTTGTTGTAACAACATCGGCAAAATCAAGAGGGTTAGGGTAGAGGCCACTGGCAACAAGTCCGGCGAAGTGAGCCATATCAACCATCAATAAAGCACCGCACTTATCTGCAATAGCACGAAATCTAACAAAATCAAGCTGTCGAGGATATGCGGAACACCCTGCAATAATAAGCTTAGGTTTATACTGCATAGCCAAACTTTCAATTTCAGCATAATCGATAAGACCGCTATCTTTCTTCACTCCATATTGAACGGAATTAAACCATTTACCGGAAATAGAAACTTGTGCACCGTGTGTTAAATGCCCACCGGCATCAAGGCTCATACCCAAAATTGTATCACCCGGTTTAAGTAACGCACCGTAAACAGCCATATTAGCTTGTGAGCCGGAATGCGGTTGCACGTTGGCAAATTCGGCGTGAAAGAGTTTTTTAATACGTTCAATGGCCAAAGCTTCAATTTTATCAATATGCTGACAACCGCAATAATAACGTTTATTAGGGTAACCTTCTGCATATTTATTGGTTAAGATAGAGCCTTGCGCTTCAAGAACAGCCGGAGAAACAATATTCTCAGAAGCAATCAGTTCAACATTTTCCTGTTGCCTTTTAAGTTCATCTTGAATAGCTGTGTAAATTTCCTTATCAAATTTTTCTAAATTATCCTGATACATAGCAACTTTCTCCTTATTTATTTATCAAGCAAGTCAATTCTATTTTGGTGTCGTTCGCCTTCAAATTGGCTATTTAAAAAGAGTTCAATGCGCCTTGTAATATCTTCAATAGCCATAGTCCGTCCGCCAAATACAAGTACATTGGCATTATTATGTTGTTTAGCCATGACTGCCACTTCGTCAGAATAAAGCAGCGCAGCGCGAATACCTTTGTGTCTGTTAGCTCTTATAGAAATACCGATTCCGGTGCCGCAAACCAAAATTCCCAAATCAGCTTTTTGGGATAAAACAAAAGCAGCAACTTTATCGGCATAAAGGGGATAATCCACAGATTTATCACTATTTGTTCCTAAATCAGACACCTCAAAATTTTTTTGCGTAAGATAATCTTTAATAGCATTTTTTATTTCATAACCAGCATGATCAGCAGCTAAAGCAATTTTCATAACAGACCTCCCCAAAACAAGACATTTAAATTTGTAGCAAAACTCAACAAGAAAAGTAATTAAAATAACAAATATACACAAGATAAAAATTTTTTGAATATTTTAAAAAAAAGATATTGACGTTCAAAATTTTTCATGTATATATACAAATCACCACGTGATGTTGGTGCCTTTGGGATGGCCGGTTGGCAGAGTGGCTCATGCAGAGGACTGCAAATCCTTGTACATCGGTTCGATTCCGGTACCGGCCTCCATTAAGGTAATATTCCGGCTTAGCTCAGCGGTAGAGCAATCGGCTGTTAACCGATTGGTCATCTGTTCGAATCAGATAGCCGGAGCCATAAAAAAACAACACCTTTTTCAAGGTGTTGTTTTTTTTGTTGTTTAGTCTTCAAACAATCCATCTGCAATCAAAAGATCACGAATGAAATTCAGTCCCTTAGCAGTCCAATACATATGGGCTCTGGATTTTGGACGTCCTTTCAAATCTTCACTGTAACTATACCAGCCGTAGCCTGTATATCCACGATCTTGATAAGTATCATACAAAAACCACACCTTGCCTCGACAGTATTGCACCCCCTTCTCATGCAAATACTTATTCAGTGCTTTTGCAGATAAACCGAAGTTCTTTGCAATAATGCTGATAGGGAACAGGCTCCTAGATTGCATAAACTCATCAAAGGCCTTTGCCTTCTTGAGCAAGGAGGCATTGTTCTTTTCAAGCTCTGCAATTTGCTTTTGAAGAGCTGCATTTTCTTCTTGCAAATTACGATTTTGTTGAGCTAATTCCTCATGTTTTAGCTCTAGCCGTTGAAGTTTAGCTTCGTCACTTTCCATTTCAGGAAATAAACTCAGCTGAATAGGCTTATTATTTTTCTTGGCCATAATTATAAAATTTTTTAGGATATAATAATAAATTTTAATAATATAAATTTGACAGAAAATTACCATTTTTTCCCAAAAAGTCAATGTAAATTTATCAATAAGAAAAAACAAGGTAGTATAGTATATGGGTTCTATATGTGGTAATAAAAAGAGAAAATAGCAAAAAACATATAAACTAAAAAATCCCCTGATAAGGGGATTTTTTCAATGGGTTTATCCG
>JAGCRL010000057.1 GCA_017964705.1 Alphaproteobacteria bacterium | reverse complement strand
TTTGGATGCGGATACGCTTGTTCTAAAAGATTTGAGTAATATTTATAAAACAAAACTCAAAGATAATTATGTTGCAGCGGTAAAAGATGGTTTGATGTATCAGTTTCCTGAACACATAGTAGAGGTTGGGCTAGAATGGCGTAAATTTTATTTTAACAGCGGCGTTATGTTGTTGAATTTAAAACAAATCAGAGAAGACGAAATAAAAAATCGGGCAATCATATATTTTAATACACATGAAGAAGTATTTGGCGATCAAGATGTTTTAAATGTTGTATTTAAAGAGAAAGTAATGCCGTTGTCTTATCGTTATAATTGCAACAGTACTTTTTTTGAAGAAAAAGATGCCAAATTTTTGAGTGATTTTTATGGTGAGAAAGTACCAAATACACCACAAAAAGTTTATGAAAATGCGGCAATTTTGCATTTTGCCGGTCATAAGCCGTGGACAGAGTGGTTCACGCATGATTACCTTAAAACATTATGGCAAGAATACGCAAAACAGACGGAAAAACACTTGCAGAAATAAGAATTTATCCTTAATATCATCTCCCAAATAATAAGGAAAAAAGATGGTTAAAGTCATTACTTTCGGTTGTCGGATTAATAGTTATGAAAGTGAAGTTTTTAAGGAAAAGCTTAAAGACTATGATAATCTTATTGTGGTAAATACCTGTGCGGTAACGGCAGAAGCAGAAAGACAATGTCGGCAAACGATTCGTAAATTACGTAAAGAAAATCCGAATGCTAAAATCATAGTGACCGGTTGCGCTGCGCAAGTTAGCAGTAATCGATTCGCAGAAATGCCGGAAGTAGATTTGGTATTAGGCAATAAAGAAAAAACAGAAATAGAAAAATATCTGATAGCTAAAGATAAAACCATCGTTGGCGACATCTTTTCATTTAATGGTTATGATGCCTATATGATTACCGGTTTTGAAGGCAGACATCGTGCCTTTGTTGAGATTCAGCAAGGCTGTAACCATCGTTGCACTTATTGTATTGTGCCATATGCCAGAGGAGCAAATCGCTCTGTTAAAAAAGAAAAAATTATAGAACAGATTCGCATCTTACTTGATAAGGGTTTTAAAGAGATTTGCTTAACTGGCGTTGATATTTGTTCCTATGAACCGAGTTTTAGCGATTTGGTCGAACACATACTAAAAAATATCCCAGAGTTGCCTTCATTACAATTTGGTTCGTTAGATCCGGCGGCAATAGATTATAAATTTGTAAATTTGGTAAAAGAGTTTCCGAATATGCACCATTATTTTCATTTCTCTATTCAATCCGGAGATAATCTGATATTAAAACGCATGGGGCGCCGCCATAGCAGAGAAGATGTAATTAATCTATGTAAAAAATTACGCAAAGTATGTCCTGATTGCGAGTTTGGTGCAGATTTTATTTGTGGTTTTCCCACAGAAACAGAAGAAAATTTTAGCAATACCTTGAAGTTAGTAGAAGAAGCAGGTATAAATAAACTACATGTTTTTCCATATTCGGAACGTCCGGGAACGCCGGCAGCTAAAATGCCTCAAGTGCCGGTACATATTCGTCGCCAAAGAGCAGAGCGATTAAGAGAGATAAGAAAGGAATAAAAATGGGATTTTTTCAAAAACTGGGATTGGGGCTAAAAAAAACCTCGCAAAATTTAAGTCGGGGTATCAGTGACATATTTACCAAAGAAAACCTCTCTCAAGATAATATAACAGATTTGGAAGAATTGTTATATTCGGCAGATGTAGGAGTAAAAGCAACATCAGAAATAATAGAAAAATTTAAGGCTAAAAAGTTTGATAAAGGTAGCGATATTAAAAACATTAAACAAGAGTTGTGCCAAGATATTGCAAGTATTATCAAACCATCAGAACAAGAATTTATAATAGATAATAATAAAAAGCCTTTTATTATTTTAATGGTAGGGGTAAATGGCGCTGGTAAAACAACAAGTATCGGTAAATTAGGAAAGAAATTTCAAGACCAAGGCTATAAAGTTTCTTTTATTGCCGCAGACACTTTTCGAGCAGCTGCCGTAGAACAGCTCACCGAATGGGGAAATCGTCATAATATTAGAGTTCATAGCAGCGCACCTGGGTGTGATAGTGCAGGGCTCTGTTATGATGGCATAAAAGAAGCAATAAAGCAAAATGATGATATTGTTTTTATAGATACTGCTGGCCGTCTGCAAAATAAAAAAGGTTTAATGGAAGAATTGCAGAAAATTGTTCGTGTTATTAAAAAAATATCACCGGAGGCGCCGCATAAAACTTTAATTACCATTGATGCAACCACCGGTCAAAATGGTTTAGATCAAGTAAAAATATTCAAAGAACTAGTAAACGTAAACGGTGTCATTATTACCAAATTAGACGGCACATCAAAAGGCGGTATTCTAATAGCTATTGCTTCAGAAACAGCTGTTCCGATTTATTATATCGGAGTAGGGGAAAAAGCAGAAGATATGGATATTTTTAAAGCAGAAGATTTTGCCAAAGGATTGTTAGAACTATGATGCCGTTTGATTTTGATGATAATAGTAAAGCTCAGACTGGAATGCCCCAAGACCGGCAACCTAAAAGCGTTACGGAAATTTCAAATGAAATTAAACGCTTTGTAGAGGGCAATTTTAATCACGTTTTGATAAGAGGTGAAATCTTTGGTTCTAAAAAAGCAGATTCCGGCCATTGGTATTTATCTCTAAAGGATGAAAATTCCGTTTTATCGGCTGTTTGTTGGCGCGGTATAGCCTCTGGATTAAAGGTAAAAATAGAAGATGGTTTAGAAGTGATTGCCGGTGGCAAAATTACAACTTTCGCCGGCAAATCATCATATCAATTAGTTATAGAAAGCCTAGAACCTGCAGGACAAGGCGCCTTATTAAAGCTTTTGGAGGAACGTAAACAGCAGTTTATAAAAGAAGGATTATTTGACCAAGCTCACAAAAAAACGATTCCCTTTTTACCGGAAACAATCGGTGTGGTTTCAAGTGCTTCCGGAGCTGTTATCCGAGATATTATCCATCGAATTAGAGATAGATTTCCTAGCCATGTTATTCTTTGGCCTACACCGGTTCAAGGTGAGGGAGCCGCAGAAAAAGTTGCCGCCGCCATTAAAGGTTTTAATGACTTAACAAAAAAAAGTTCTGTAAGAAGACCAGATGTTATTATAGTTGCTCGAGGAGGTGGAAGTTTAGAAGACTTATGGCCTTTTAATGAAGAAATAGTTATTCGTGCGGTTTATGATTCTGAAATCCCGATAATATCCGCCGTTGGCCACGAAACAGATACAATGCTGATAGATTATGTTGCAGATAAAAGAGCTCCCACACCAACCGGAGCTGCTGAGTTTGCTGTTCCTGTAAAAGATGAATTAATATCTACCATCAACATATTAGACAATCGAATGAGAAACAGCATCCGCCGTTATCTAGAGGAATATAAAAATAAAATAGAAGGATTAGCTCGCGGCATTCCTAATCTGGGACAAATCCTAAATGAAAACGTGCAAAAATTAGATTATCGTTGGGAACGTTTGCAGATTGCAATCAAAAATCTGCTAAATAACAAGAAAAACGCGTTAACTTTAACAGAAATTAAACCCCTTTATATCAAAACGTTAGTTGAGCGTTATCAAGAAAAGATGGAGAGTTTGTCACTTCGATTAGAAAGTACTT
>JAGCRL010000056.1 GCA_017964705.1 Alphaproteobacteria bacterium | reverse complement strand
TATTATTACTGTTAAAAATCTCACTAAACAATTTATGGGTATTAAGGCGCTTGATAATCTATCGGTTAATATTCCACAAGCCCAAACAATTGGTCTGATTGGAGCAAACGGCTCTGGAAAAACAACACTTGTTAATATTTTAACCGGAATATTGTTTCCTGATGCCGGAGAAATTACAGTTCGTGATAAAAAAAGATCACATATAAAATCTAACGAACTTCGCAAATATCGAATTGCACGCACTTTCCAAGACGGTCGCTTAATTGAACAGATGTCTGTTATCGACAATTTGTTATTACCTGTTGCAGAAAATAATTTGATTGAAAGCTTTAAAGAAATTTCTACCAAAGATTATCAATACCGCTTACAAAAAGTTTTGGAAATAACCTCTTTAACCGAACATAAAAACAAAAATGCTGAAGAACTGTCTTATGGCTTACGCAAACTCTTAGAAATCGGACGAGTTTTAATGCAAGATGCGGATATATACTTTTTTGATGAGCCGTTTTCAGGATTATTTCCGGAGATTGTAGAACAAGTATGCGATATTATTTGCGGTTTGCAAAAACAAGGAAAAACCATTGTAATTATTGAGCACAATATGGGCTTGATTAAAAGATTATGTAATTATACAATTGTGCTTAATCATGGTAAATTGCTGGCGGAAGGAATACCGGAAGATGTTTTACAAAACAAAGAAGTCAGAGAATCTTATTTAGGAGTATAACAAGATGAAGAAATGGTTATTAAGTTTATGTATGGTTTTGGCGCTGGTTGCCTGTAAGGATGAGAAAAAGGCAACAGCTCAGTCGGTTACAAAGCCGGTGGTGAAGATTGGGGCATCACTTCCTTTATCTGGTGATTATGCAAGAATCGGTCAAGCTAATCAACAAGCAATTTTAATGGCTCTTGATAAGTGGAAGAATAAAGAGACTAAATATAACTATGATGTTGTCTTTGAAGATGATCAAATGGCACCGCAAAGAGCTGCTATGGTTGCCAATAAATTTATTAATGTAGATAAAGTTAAAGCCATTATCACAACATGGGGAATAACAGGTCCTGTTGTGGCCGATATTGCGGATAAAAACAAAGTAATCAGCATGGCGTGTGCCGGGATGTCTGAAATTGTTAATCCTTATTATTCCTTTAATCATTTTACTCAAGATGACAAATTGGCTGAAAAATTAGTTTATATTTTAAAAAAGAATGATATTAAAACAGTTGTTTTGGAACATACAACTGCTCCGGCTTATGATGAGAAAGCTGATACCATGCAGAAAAAATTAAATGAAAACGGCATAGCAGTATTAGCCACAGAACGGTATAATATTTCTGAAACGGATTTTAGGATATCTATTCGTAAATTTGAGGACTTAAATCCTGACGCTTACATTACTTTTGTTATGATGCCGGGGACAGTGAACTTTATTAATCAATTCCAACAAATAACACAAGGTCATCGTAAAATGATTGGTCTTCATGTCTTTAATGAGATGCCGGAGAAATATTGGTCTTTGGTTAATGGCAGATATTCTGTTCGTGATACGAACGGAACTGCAGAGTTTAGTAAAATGTTTCAAGAAAAAACCGGGACAGAAAACCAGCCGTGTAGTGGCAATCATTTTGACAATGTTGATTTGTTTATTTGGGCTTTTGAGAACACCCCTGTTCGTGATGGTAATAATATTCCAAATACCGAAGATGTTGTCAAAACACTTCATCATATCAAAAATTGGCAAGGTGCAGTTGGTAACATTTCTGTGGATGATAGCGGAATTATTAATTCTGAGGCAGTCTTAGAAATTTATCAAGATGGAAAACCTATTGAAGTAAAGGAGTAACAAAATGAAAAAATGGCTATTAAGTTTGTGTATGGTTTTGGCGCTTGTTGCTTGTAAGGATGAGAAGAAAGAAACTAATCACGCCGCAGTTAAGCCTGTTATCAAAATCGGAGTGATTGATGCATTAAGCGGTAAATATGCCGAAAACGGGCAAAACGTACGGCAAGTTATAGAGTTTGCAAAACAAAATTATGCTTCTGCAAATATAGATTTTAAATTTATTTTTGAAGATTACGGCTACGACACCATGCATGCCGCCACCGCAACAAATAAATTGATTAACGCTGATAAGGTAGATGCCTTAATAAGTTGGAGTTCGATGGCTGGAAATGTGGTTTCACCATTGGCAGAACAGCATAAACTTGTGCACTTTGCAATAAGCAATGATAATCAGGTTGCCAAGGGAAAATACAATTTTACGCATTTTACTCCTTCTGAGGCTTTAGCCGATAAATTGGTTAAACAAATAGAAGCTAAAGGTGCTAAAAAGGTTGCTTTGTTTGCCGCCTATCAACCGGCACTGCAAAAGCACACTGATGCAGTAGAAAAACTGCTACATGAAAAAGGTATTACAACCGAACGGTTTAATTTTAGTATGGACAATCTTGATTTTAGTTTACTTTTGGAAAAAGCCTTACGGGCCCTTGTATTTTGCAGGAGTAGGATGTCTTGCCGCGGTGCTTGGCTTTTTGGGGACAGGCATCAGTAATGATTCTCTTATCGTTGTAACACCATGCTTTTGGACGATTTTGGGCATGGGTATCGTGATCAACAAGATGAATAAGGAAAAAGTAAAAGAAAACGATAAATGATCATTTTTTTATAAAGCTCTTCGTACAT
>JAGCRL010000055.1 GCA_017964705.1 Alphaproteobacteria bacterium | reverse complement strand
GTATGGTTTTGTTTTTGCCTAAATCATAGTTTTCGGGGACCGGTCTGTAATGCAGTGGTCTGCTCTTATCTCGCAAAAGTGCGCTATGTTTGTTTGCGGTTACCATATATCGCTCCCTGATTTTAGCATTATATCACAGATGTTTGTTTTTTGCAAGTGACTTTGATGAGAATGGTTTGTGGATTGTTTTTTATCTTTGTTGAATGATTAATATGGAGGTCTTATTGTGGGGGTAAGGAGTTTTTGCAATGTTTTCAAAGTTCGAAAGTATGGTAGCGGCAAGGTATTTGCGCGCTAAAAGAAAAGAAGGTTTTATTTCAGTTATTACGTCATTTGCTTTTATAGGTATTGCACTCGGGGTGGCAACTTTGATTATTGTTACCTCAGTAATGAATGGTTTTAAAGCAGAACTGTTAGGGCGTATCTTGGGTATTAACGGGCATATCAGTATTGCGGCCGTTAGAAATACGCCGTTTGATAATTATTCCGAAGCAGTTAAAATGATAGAGCAAATGCCCGGCGTTAAAGTGGCTATTCCGATGGTGGAAAAGCAATTGTTGGCAACAGCCGGAAATACAGCGGAAGGCGTGATGATTCGCGGTGTTAACGGTAATGATTTGATGAAAAAACAAGTGTTGCGAGATGGATTTAAAGACTTCGATTTAAACGATTTCGAAGGTGATGTGGTTGTTCTAGGTTATCGGTTGGCTAATAAGCTGGGGGTTTCTGAGGGGGATGAAATTACATTGCTCTCGCCAAACGGGAAAATCACAATGTTTGGAACTGTGCCAAGGATGAAAAGTTATCAGGTGGTCGGTATGTTTAATTTCGGCATGTATGAATATGATGCGAATTTTATTTTTATGCCGATGGAAGCCGCACAAAAGTTCTTTTCGCTGGGGAACGGGGTGACGGGAATTGATGTTACCTTAAAAGAGGATATTAATATTGATCAAGAAAGACAATTTATTCAACAAGCTATTCAGAGTTCCGGCAATAAGGCATTTGTTTATGATTATCGGCAGACTAATTCGGCGTTTTTTAATGCTGTTGATGTGGAACGTAATGTTATGTTTATTGTTTTGACATTGATTATATTGGTGGCCGCTTTTAATATTATTACCGGTTTGATTATGTTAGTGAAAGATAAAGGTAGGGATATTGCCGTGCTAAGAACGATGGGGGCCACAAAAGGGATGATTATGCGGATTTTCTTTTATGATGGTGCTTTCATAGGCTTTGTCGGTACATTCTTGGGAGTGGTGCTGGGATTGCTGTTTTGTGATAATATTGAAAATATCCGTCAGTTTTTACAATCTATATCCGGAAGAGATTTATTTGCGGCGGAAATTTATTTCTTATCAAAATTGCCGGCTAAAGTGGAACCGGAAGTTGTGTTATCCGTAACCGGTATTTCTTTGTTGCTTTCTTTCCTGGCAACGCTTTATCCTGCTTATCGGGCAGCAAAAATGGATCCTGTGGAGGCTTTGCGTTATGAATAAAATGAAACAAATTCAACCGACAGACCAAGTATTGGAGTTTGTGGGGGGTACCAAAAGTTATCGGCAAGGAAGGAATGCTCGGGAGGTGCTTAAGGGTGTGGACTTTAATATCCGTCCTAAAGAAATTGTGGCGCTTGTGGGACAATCCGGAGCAGGTAAATCAACATTATTGCAGATTGCCGGATTGCTGGATAAACCGACTTCAGGAAAGATTATTATTAACGGAGAAAATATCGGCCATGTCGGAGATGACTTGAGAACGGTGTTGCGGCGTGATTATATTGGCTTTGTGTATCAATATCATAATTTGTTGGGTGATTTTTCGGCACTTGAAAATGTGATGTTGCCCATGTTGATTGCCGGAAAAGCTAAACATGAAGCAGAAGAAAAGGCGGCATTTCTGTTGGAAAAATTGCGTCTGTCGCATCGATTGAAACATCGGCCGGCAGAACTTTCCGGAGGAGAACAACAACGTGTGGCAATTGCACGTGCATTGGCAAATTCACCCAGACTTTTGTTAGCCGATGAGCCGACAGGTAATTTGGACCCGAGTACGGCAGAAGATGTTTTTTCTGCGCTTTTGGCAATTATTCAGGAAACAGGATTGGCGGCTTTGATTGCTACCCATAATATGGAATTGGCGGCAAGAATGAACCGACAACTTAAATTGGCAAATGGTAAATTGGAAGATTCTTTTGCCGGGCATAAGGAAAGTTTTATTTCCAGAGTTTCTAAGAACTTTTATTAGTTTTTATTAAGAAAATACTTGCATATTTAAAATAGGGTGCTATATTGCGCCTACTTAGAGTTGTGAAAGTGTGAGCTTTGGCAACACTAAGTTATCCTTGCCGCCTTTGTTGGCGGCTATACATTAATTTTAATTTTGTTGAGAATCCATAAGGAGTTTTATATGACTAAATACGAAAGTATGTTAATTGCCCGTCAGGATCTCGGTCAGTCACAGGTTAATGACTTGGTTGCTAATTTATCTGAAGTTATCAAAAAAGAAGGCGGCGAAGTTGTTAATGTTGACAACTGGGGTTTGAAAAACCTGGCTTATCGCATTAAAAAGAACCGTAAAGGTTATTATGTTGTTTTGAATATTTCCGCTCCAGCGAATGCTAACTTAGAATATGAGCGTTTGGCTCGTTTGAACGAAGATATTATCCGCTTTATGACGGTTAAAGTTGATGAATTTTCTACAGTTGGCAATAATGAAGAAGAAACTGCTGCTGTAGCTGAAGATACAGCAAACTAAAGGAGTACGGAATTATGGCTAAACAAGGATTTTTTAAGAAAAAGAATTTAAGCGACGGTTCGAATTATAGTATTGACTATAAAGATGTTAAGTTTTTATCTCGCTATATTTCGGAAAAAGGTAAGATTATGCCTAGCCGTATTACTAATGTAACCGCTAAAACACAGAGAGAAATTGCTCGTGCTATTAAGCGCGCTCGTTATGTTGCTCTGTTGCCTTATGTGGCTAACTAAGGAGGGCGGCTTATGGAAATCATTCTTTTAGAACATGTCGAAAAATTAGGCAAAATGGGTGATAAAGTTAATGTTAAGAACGGTTATGCTCGTAACTATTTATTACCTCAAAAAAAGGCTCTTCGTGCTACAGAAGCTAATGTTGCTTATTTTGAAAAACAACGTGCTGATCTTGAAGCTCATAATAAGGCTTTATTGGAAGAAGCTAATAAAAAAGCTAATGAACTTAAAGGATTTAGCGCTGTGCTTATTCGTCAAGCAGCTGAAACAGGACAACTCTATGGTTCTGTAACCATTCGGGATATTGCTTCTGCTGTTAATGAGTCCGGTGTTAATGTTGAACGCCGCTTTGTTGTTTTGGATAAACCAATTAAGTCTCTTGGTGTTTATCCGGTTAAGCTTTCTTTGCACCCAGAAGTTTCTCAGACGATTTTGGTTAATGTGGCCAGATCTCAAGATGAAGCTAAAAAGCAAGCAAAAGCTTATAATAACGAAGCTGAAGCTAATAAAAAAGCTGAATAATTTTGCTTATCTTTTAGATTAAGAAAAAGCCGTTCTTTATGTAGAGCGGCTTTTTAATATTGTCCGTTGTGATTAAAATGAACGGAGAATGTGGATTAGTTTTAATAATAATCTTTCTTTTAATGTTATAGGTGGAAAGTTATCTATAAGAGGGGTGATTGAGGTATTATCCCAGGTTTCCGGATATTTGTTTAAAAATTCTTGGATATTCATATGAAGTAAGAATTTTAAATTATCTTCTGCTTCTTTTTGTGTATCACTGGCGTGTATCAGGTAATTACCCTCGCTCCAATTTCGATATTTTTTCTTTAATTCCATTATAGTAATGTTTTTATTGTTGTTTTTAAGCTGCGGATGATGGTCAACCACTACGATTAAAAGAAAATCATCAGAGCCACAATCTTTTTCTTTTTTGCAGCAATGGTAGAGCTTTTTGTGATAAAATTGGGCGAGCCTTAGGGCAAAATATTCTTTATTCCAGCGACATTTGAATACTTTTTTTATTTCTAAGTGTTTTTTTATATCATTTATAATTTGTTGTTGTATGTGGAGAGCTTGGCTCCATATAATAAAAATATGCAATTCTTCATTCATGTTAGTTCCTCTCATGTTTTATATAAAATCATGGATACTGTTTTGAGCAATAAAACAGTATAGTTTGTATTTTATATCATAAACTTGGGAGGTCGATTGTTGCTGCCGGGGCTGTAATTATAGAAGAAAACTGGTTTGGGATCCGGTGCAAGTCCGGAAAGTAAGGTTCTTCTTATGTTGCAGATATGAGGGAAGGCCGGGAGAAAGAAATTTTCTACGGTTGTGTACTGAAAATTTTTATCGCCAAGACTATCTCGATGGTTATCTGCGTGAGGGTTGGAAGTTAAGAATATTTGAGTGCCATCTTCATGACAAAAATCATATATATCTACTATATCAAAGATAGAGATAATAAAGGTTGCAATCATAAAACATGTTATCAGTTTTCTCATACGGCTGAGCATAAACTAATTTTTTTATTTTGCAATATAATTTTATAGATTCAAGTTGTTAAGAGTTTATTGGTCTAAGAAAGAGCGCAATTTTTTGCTTCTGCTTGGGTGTTTGAGCTTTCTTAGAGCCTTTGCCTCTATCTGACGAATACGCTCTCTGGTAACGTTAAATTGTTGACCAACTTCTTCAAGAGTGTGGTCTGTGTTCATACCGATACCGAAACGCATTCTCAAAACACGTTCTTCCCTTGGTGTCAGAGAAGATAATATGCGAGTACAGGTTTCTTTTAAGTTGGTATGAATGGCGCTATCTACAGGTTGTAAAGCGTTTTCATCAGCAATAAAATCTCCTAAAGATGAGTCTTCTTCATCACCGACAGGGGCTTCTAAGCTAACCGGTTCTTTGGCAATTTTCATAACCTTACGGATTTTATCTACCGGCATGGAAAGACGTTTAGCCAACTCTTCCGGAATAGGCTCGCGGCCTGTTTCGATCATCATCTGACGAGAAGTGCGAACCAGCTTGTTGATTGTTTCTATCATGTGAACCGGAATGCGGATTGTGCGGGCTTGGTCTGCAATGGAACGGGTAATTGCCTGTCTGATCCACCAAGTAGCATAAGTTGAAAATTTGTATCCGCGACGATATTCAAATTTATCTACCGCTTTCATCAAGCCGATGTTACCTTCTTGAATCAAATCTAAGAACTGCATACCGCGATTGGTGTATTTTTTAGAAATGGAGATTACTAAACGTAAGTTTGCTTCTATCATTTCTTTTTTGGCACGTTCTGCTTCACGTTCACCGCGTTTGATGGTATCTACCATTTTACGATATTCTGAAATAGGTAAACCGCATTCTTTGCTCATTTCTGCTAAAGAAGCGCGCAATTCCATAATTTCATCACGATTATTTGTAATGAATGCATTCCAGTGTTTGTCCTTCTTTTCAGATAGTTTTTCGAGCCAATGCGGATCTAATTCGGAATGTTGGTAGGCGGCTAAGAAGTCATCTCTTTTAACGCGAGCATTTATTGCTAAACGCATTAATTTACCTTCTACTCCCATTAAACGACGGTTTAATTCGTTTAATTGTTCTACTAATTCTTCTACACGAATGGAGTTGAGGTGAATAGAACTCATTAATTCGATTAATTCTTTTTTGATATTGATATATTTCTTTTCTAATGATGTTTGCGCTTTACGACCGGCTAAAATAGCTTTCATACGTTGGGCTTGAATGCGACTTAATTCATCATAATAACTGGAGATTTTGTTTAAAATTTCGAGAACCGGCTCAAAAAGAGCGGTTTCCATAGCACTGATGGATGTTACAGTATGACTGCTGTCTTCATCTTCATCATCCAGATTATCAGCTTCTTCGTTATCAATTTCGTTTTCGGTATCAACATCATCTTCCGGTTCATCATCGACGGTGCCGTCAAATTCAATGTCATTTTCAAGCTCATCGTCAATATCATCCAGATTTTTGTTTTCCAGATCTTTGGTAACGTTTTCTAAATCGTCTTCTGTATTGTTGCTATCAGTATCATCATCATATACAATGGCGGCAGCATCAACACCGTACATCATTTCCAAATCAATGATGTTTCTTAATTGCATGGTACCGGCTACCAGTTCATCACGCCATTTGGAAATTGCTTTTAAGGTCATCGGGTTTTCGCAGAGACCATCTATCATTACGGTTTTTCCGGCTTCAATACGCTTAGCAATTGCAATTTCACCTTCTCGAGATAAGAGTTCTACCGTTCCCATTTCTTTAAGATACATACGGACAGGATCATCTGAGCGCATGAGTTCTTTGCTATCAAAATTACCGGCGTTTTCATCATCATAGTCTTCAATTTCTTCGCGATTTTCCAAATCTTGTTCTTGATCATCTTCATAATCATCAGTTTCATCTGCGGAGATAATGCTGATTTCCATATCAGATATGGCAGCCATGATATCTTCTATTTGATCGGAAGTTTCTTTTTCAGAAGGAAGAGCTTGATTGAGTTCTTCAATGGTAATGTATCCTTGTTCTTTGCCTTTTGCGAGTAATTTTTTTAAGGCACCGCCAAATGTATCCAACAGCGGGGCATCAGAGCTTTGGTATTCTTCTTTATCTTCAGACATGTCGTTCCTTAGTTTTTGGTCGTTTATACTTCGTATAAAATGTTTGCAAACGCTGTTTAAGATAATGGCGGCAAATGGAGTTGTCAAGTGTTAAATTCGATTTTTTTTCATAAATATTTTTGAGAGATTGTTATTAATGCTTTACTTCACCTTGACAGCAGTTTTTAAGCGTTTTAAGCTAGCTTGTATTCGCAATGAAAAGATAGGATTAAGATGGTTGATGCGGAAAAAATTTTAGAAGCTTTTGCAGACGATGAAGAACTTGATAATTCGTATAAAAACAAAATGTTACTTTTTTCTATTGAAGCAATAGATGAAGATTTTAAAAATACATTAATGCAATGGCTTTTAGAAATAAAAGAAGATAGGGCTGAGGAGGATAGAATTTCAGTTCTGCAGCAGTTGATTGATATTCTGGTTTATATGCAACGGCCATTGGAATATTCTGAAAAAGTTTTCTTTGTTGATTATTTTAAGGAACTTGCATCTTTTGGAGATATAAGAAAAAAAATCGGATTAGGTGATCGTGTTTGGAGCAGGTTGCTGGAAAATGCAAAAATTGATGCTTTGAATGTTTCGGAAGATGCGGCGACAATTTTTAATGATGAAATTATTAGCATGGTTGCTC
>JAGCRL010000054.1 GCA_017964705.1 Alphaproteobacteria bacterium | reverse complement strand
ATCAGCTCCATGTTCAACTAAAAATTTTATTATTTCCTCATTTCCATTTTTACATGCAACGGTCAAAGGGGTATCACCATTTTTTGTTGATATAACTCTATAATTACTTTGCGCATCACGAACAAGCCAAACCCACCCGCTGCCAAATACTTTCATCGCTTCATCAACAAGCTTTTCCATTAGCAAATCTTTACCTTTAAATGTGGCCATAATTTCTGCTTTTGTGGCATCATCAAGCTTATCCCAAAATCCGATAGAATTCCAATAAACATTATGGTTATATACCTGTCCGGCATTGTTATAAAGAACCACATGCGCCGGTCTATCGACTGTGTGTAAAATGATATCTTCTACCGGCATATCCTGAAAAACACTACCCACAATCAATTCATTAACCTTATCAACATAGGCTCGATGATGCTTGTCATAATGGAACTTAACGGTCTGTTCCGAAATAGTTGGTGATAATGCATTTTCTGCAAAAGGTAAGTTCATTAATTCTAACATATTTTTTCTCCTCAAATAAAATTATCACTTTATAACAAGTCCTAACGTATTATATTAAAACATATTTTAAATTTGTTAATAATTATTAACAACCCCCATTCAATGATTCACAAATAAAATTTATGTATTATTATACAAATAACAATAAACAAAACGGAGAGGAAAAAATGAGAGTTTTATTAATAGAAGATGATTATGCTGTTTCCCAAAGTGTAGAAACAATCTTAAAAAAGGAAGGCATGGTTGTTGACACCACAGATGACGGAGAAGACGGATTAGATTGTGGTAAGTTATATGATTATGACATCATTATCTTAGACTTAAATCTACCTGGCATGAACGGTTACGAAGTATTAAAGAGCTTGCGTAATGCCAAAATTTCAACTCCTGTATTAATTTTATCCGGTTTATATGAACCTGATAAAAAGGTTAAAGGTTTGGGCTATGGCGCAGACGATTACTTGACAAAGCCATTTAACAAAGAAGAATTATTAGCGCGTATTCAAGCAATTGTTCGTCGTTCTAAAGGACACTCCAATTCTGTTATTCAAACCGGCCTTGTTGCAGTTAATTTGGATACACAAACCGTTTCTGTTTCCGGCAAAGATTTACACCTAACCGGAAAAGAATATGGCATTATGGAATTGTTATCTTTGCGCAAAGGTTCAACCTTAAACAAAGAGCAATTCTTAAACCACCTTTACGGCGGTATTGATGAACCGGAATTAAAAATTATTGACGTGTTCATCTGCAAACTCCGTAAGAAATTGGAAAAAGCTTCCGGTGGTAAAAACTATATTGAAACCGTTTGGGGCAGAGGTTATATCTTAAAAGATCCTGATGAACAAAAATAGTTTCAAATAACCTACAAAAAGAGGCGGTCACACCACACCGCCTCTTTTTTTTATTCAATCAACATTTTTCATTAATCGCCTTTCCTAACTAAAAAACAATATTACCTCTAACACATCCCATCACAGTGCTCATCCATATCTATACCTTCTCTATCAATCCAGCACTCATGACGACTATATTTTGTCTTTCCTTTCGCTCCGGCATCAAGCAATATTTTAACAATTTCTGCTTCTTTTTGACATACCGCCCATCTCAAAGCCGTTCCATCTTTATTATTTTTTGCATTTACATCTGCCCCAGCATCAATCAGTAATTTTACAGCTTCAATATTTTCACATGCAACGGCTACCATTAATGGTGTCACCCCATCACCAGCTTTAGCATTTACATCTGCTCCAGATTCTATTAACAGTTTTGCGACTTCTATAGAATTATAATTTATCGCCGTCAATAAAACTCTACCTTCTCTAGACCAACCATCTTTAGTATTCACATCAGCTCCTGCTTCAATCAATACTTTAGCAACTTCTAAATTGTTACCTATACATGCTGTTCTTAATGCACTGGCCCCAAGTTCTGTTATCGCATTCACATCCGCTCCCATTTCAATAAACATTTTAACAATTTCAGGATTTTTATTAGATGCTGCAGACATTAAAACTGTCCATCCATATTCATCTTTGGCATTCACATCGGCACCGGCATCAAGCAACATTTTAACAATTTCTGGTGTTCCCGCCATCGCAGCCCACATCAAAATCGTTTTCCCGTCATTATCCATTACATTAATATCCGCACCGGCTTTAAGTAACAATTTAACAATTTCAATATTTTTGCCATATACCGCCCACATCAAAGCCGTTGCATTTTTATCATTCTTCATATTTACATCTGCTCCGGCATCAAGCAACATTCTAACAATATCCGCACGATCACTAATTACAGCTCTAGATAAAACTGTTTCAGGCCATTCACCAAGTTTATCTCCACCTTTTGCATTCACATCAGCTCCGGCATCAATTAATGCTTTAACAATTTCAGGAGATTTAAATTCCACAGCCCATCTTAAAGCTGTTACCCCATATTTAGTCTTTGCATTTATATCCGTCCCATTAGCAATTTCTTTTTTCACATCTTCAATAGTCGCTGTTTCCCACCACTGATAATCCAAAAGTTTATTCTTCGCATTCCTAACGTCTGCTCCGGCATCAATTAACATTTTAACAACATCCTTATAACCATCTTTATCTACAGCGATATCTGAAGCAATATCTAAAGCCGTATACCCTTTATTATCTTTTGCATTCACATCTGCACCGGCTTTTATCAGCACTTTAACCATTTCAACTTTTTCTATCCTTGTCGCCCACATCAAAGCCGTTTTTCCATCATTATCTTTTACATTCATATCTGCACCGGCATCAATTAATATTTTAGCAATATCACCTGTTCTATCTGGATGATAATTATTCCATGCTACATGCACTAAAGCCGTTTTTCCTTTATTATCTTTCACATTAACATCCGCCCCAGCTTCAAGCAATAATTTAACAACATCCGAATCACGACCTTGTACAGCTTTTTGCAAAGCTGTCTCCCCATTTTCATCTTTTGCATTCAAATCCGCTTTCGCATTAATCAATAATTTAATAATCTCAATCTCAGATTTAATAAATCCAAATGAACCACCATGCGCAACCAGTATCAAAACTGTTCTTTTATTTCTATCCCTTGCATTTACATCTGCCCCGGCGTCAATCAATAATTTAATAATATCCGGATTACAATCCCCATATATAGCTCTATGCAAAGCTGTCTCCCCCCATTTATCCTTTGCATTTACATCAGCCCCATTAGCAATTTCTTTTTGCACATCAGCAACCGTTGCTTTTTTAAACCATTCTTCATCCAAAAGATTATTCTCTGCTATTGCTACCGAACAATTTAAAACTACTGCCATAAAAAATATCAAAACCTTTTTCATTGATGTACCCTCCGGATTAAACATACCGCATACACTAAAGCGAACATCATAAAAAAGCGTTAATATATTTCTCTAAACACTACGTTCTTATTCCATCTCCAAAAGTAAAGAAAGTTTTTCTTCTAAAGATATTTCCTGATTTTTTCCATAAATATTCAATTCTTCTTTAGAAAGTAACTTTGTATCATCTAAAATACCATAAGCAACGGCATTATATGTTGAAGAAATAAAATTGATTACCTGTGAATCCTCACCAAACAACTCGATGAATTCCTTTAAAATAACATATTTCCAAATTTTATTATTTACATTGCTTTTTAGTTTTTTTAGCCTGTTTTCCGTTTGCTTAAGCGTATTTTCTGTCATACGGTTTTCCTTTCTGAATAAACAAAAACCCACTTAAAAAAGTGGGCGGATGTTCAGAAACCGTTTACAGTTAGACGGCTCGGCTTATTTGGCAGAACCTTATTCGCCGACATCCGTCCATGACATAAATCGGCACAATATTTAAGTCGTGTGCAAACGACTAACTGTAAAAAGGGTTTCTGATGCCCTGCTACCATCTCTGACAGCAAAAAAATTATAATAGAGAAATATTAAAAGTAAAGTTAAATAAATGCCTAGCGAATTTAATTGACATTCATCATTTTATCAGCTACTTTTCCCTTATCTAATCATCATTATGTCTACAATATGAAATTTATTATTAATCTCTTCAGAAAAGCTCCATTTTTTACAGGACTGTTGCTACTGCTAATCAGCTGCCATTTAACCGGCATCAAAGACCTGACAATCTGGCGCAAAATACCGGAAGTTTTTTGGAACATCGTGATAATCTATTTCATTGTCGCTTATTGTTTTAGCATCTATCTTCCGAATATAGAAAAAGAAAAACAAGAAAGTTGTACTTGGACACTGATTATAACCAATGTAATCGTGTTGACTATGCTGGCAAAATTTTTTGCTTAAAATGCTTCCTTTCACCAACGATAGGAAGTATTTTTTTTGCTATTTAAGATGTAAGCGCTATACAAGCCCCCTATTTAAAACCGAAAAAACTCTCTTTAATGAGAGTTTTTTGCCAAGGGATTGGAGAGTGCTTGTGCTTGAAGTGATTTTAAAGCCGATGTGTACAAAAGAGAAGTACATGAGGCATTAAAATCATGATAATGACAAGTGCTATACAAGCCCCTTATACCAAAGCTTCTTTAACCGCCAAAATAAGCAACAACGTCAACCCCACCGGGGCCAATATCCGCAAAGTAAATAAGAAATAACGTGTAAAAACTGTAGTTACCACCGCACTTTTACGAATATTATAAATAATCTGCTTCATGGTTTTATACCCCACAAACAGCGCCATCGTCAAAGAAACAATTGCAATCGTATAGGTTGAAGAAAGATAATCAAACAAACTGAAAATATCTCTTCCTAATACTTTAATTCCCCATACACCGGAAAAAGAGGCCGTTACCGCTGTAAATCCGATACCGCTCAACAGCAATACTAACGCTACCGCACCAAACCTTGTAAAATTAAATTTATCCATGAATAAATTGGTCATACCTTCAAAAACAGATATCGTTGAAGTTAATGTCGCTATAATCAGCAACAAATAAAAAGCAATCCCCCAATAATATCCGCCTGAAAGTTGCTGAAACACCATCGGTAAACTGATAAATGTTAATCCCGGACCGGAAGTCGGCGGCAACCCAACTGCAAAAATCGCCGGCAGAATAATGACTACACTCAAAACAGCCGCTATTGTATCAAATATTTCAATCTGATACGCCGCCTTAAATAAATTTTCCTTTGGTGAAAAATATGAACCATATACCAGTAACACCCCAAAACCTAGAGAAAGAGAAATGAACGCTTGCCCAAGTGCCGCCACAAATGTATCAAACAACACCATTGGAGCAAAACCGTTTTCCGTAAATCCGAAAAACTTCCAATCAACATGCGTTAAAAACCTAATTCCGCCATCGGCATTAGGCAATGTTAACGAGCGCACAGAAAGCAATATAAAAATTAAAAACAATATCGGCATGGCATATTTGCCAACTTTTTCAATTCCCTGTTTTACCCCGGCAGTAACAATTAATGCTGTCGCCAAAAGAAAAATGCATCCGCAAACATATTGCAGTGAAAAATTTTGGGTTAAACCTTTAAATTCCTCTGCAAAACCACCATCAGAAATTACAAATAAATGTTGATTAACCGTTTCTAAAAAGTAAAACAGCACCCAGCCGGCAACCAAAAAATAAAAAGAAATAATCATCCACAGACCGGCAAAAGCCATCCATCCGCCAAAAAAAGACCAAACTCCGAGATGTTTCATCCCTACTTTTTTACCCAGCACACGATATGCATCTATAAAATTACTTTTAGAGGCGCGACCTAACGCTATTTCTGCCACCATTAGCGGATTGCAAATAATAAGTAATACCAATAAATACATTAAAATAAAACTTAACCCGCCGTATTGACCGCATAAATAAGGAAATCTCCAAACATTTCCCAACCCAATGGCAGAACCGGCAGCAGCCAAAATAAACCCCCAACGACCGGTAAAACTCTCTTTTTTCATCTTAAAGTCCTAAAAAAACACAATTTAATGCGAGCATAACAAAAAAACAAAAATTAGCAATAAAAAAACATATTAAAAATTAACCTTAATTCCAAACATAAGTGTTTCATCATCATGCCATTTAGTATTAAACAACTCATAACCGGCATAGAACATAACATTTCTTGTTATCCCATATGCTGCCTTAACAGAATATTTTTCGCCGCGCCCCATATAGTCAGTCGCCAAATTTTCGCTTGCTTCGGCATTTAACCGCCATTTATCCCGATTATAATAGACACCGGCTTTAACAGAAGCATTCAAATATCCGTTATGCTTAATTGCCCCGCTATAAGCAACTCCTGTTCCGCTCATGATATAAAACAGCAGATTCTCCGTTAAAGCATAACTGTTTCCGCCGGATATACTGCCCGATGCCGCCGTATGCTCTTTTTTTGTTTTAGCATCAAACAATCGCTGAACAGCTACATTCATTTCAAACGAAACCGGCTTAAACATCATATCTCGTCCTGAAAGCGATTTTACTTTCAACAAATCCAACCGATGCAATACATATTTATTCTGCCGGTCATAATGCCTGATCTTGGTATCAAGCATATTAATTTCTGCACCTTTAAGCAGACCGTAACTATCATCTAAAAGAGAATTATAAACCGGTTTAAACCCTATTTCT
>JAGCRL010000053.1 GCA_017964705.1 Alphaproteobacteria bacterium | reverse complement strand
CCCTGCTCTTTTTTTATAGTTGTTTTGAATAAAATCATTATTTGTATAAGTAAAGTCAATTATTGTTTTAGGAAAAACTGTAGGACACATAAAGTGATAGCCTTTATTTTGCATCGCTTTTTTTAATTCTAGGGCAAATTTTCCATAAAATAGATCTTTTTTATAGTGTATTGTCATACAATGCGTATAATAATTGTATATACTATTACCTGCACCTATTCCTGCTATAAATATTATAACACAAATGATGGTATTATAGATTTTTTTTATTGGCATTATAGCATACCTTTTACCTCTTCTACTACATGATCAGCAGTTAAGCCATAATATGTATATAATTTATCTGCCGGTGCTGATAAGCCAAAGGAATCAATACCTATTGTCTTTTGTGCATACCTGTTCCAACCGAATGCTGTACCGGCTTCTATGCTAATAACAGGTTTATTGCCGAGAACATCCAATTGATAGTTAAGACTTTGTTCTTCAAATAATTCCATACACGGCATTGATACAACGGCGACATCAATATTCATTTCCCATAACTTTTGCTGAGCCTCTAAAGCTATATGAACCTCTGAGCCGGTCGCAATAATTGTTGCCTGACGTTGGGCTTTAGATGAGGAAATGATATATGCTCCTTTGGCACTTAAATTTTTATTTATAGAGGTGCGAACCAGAGGGAGCCCTTGTCTGGATAACGCCAAGATACTGGGCCTATGTTTTTCTGTTAAAGCTAATTGCCAACATTCTGCTGTTTCTATAACATCGCATGGACGGAAAGTTAAAATTCCCGGCATTGCTCGGTAAGATGCTAAGTGTTCTACCGGTTGATGGGTCGGACCATCTTCTCCGACACCAATCGAATCGTGTGTTAAGACATAAATTACTCTAATTCCCATGAGTGCAGCTAATCTCATTGATGGACGCATGTAATCAGAAAAAACAAAGAATGTTCCACCGTATGGAATTACTCCGCCATGTAATGCCATTCCGTTCATTACAGCTCCCATAGCGTGTTCGCGGATACCATACATAATATTGTTACCATGATAATCTTCTTTGGTAATCGTTTTTAAGCCTTCTACAAAAGTTAAATTTGAGGCAGCTAAATCGGCAGATCCCCCAACAATTTGCGGTATATTAGGAACAATGGCTTTCAGGCACATTTCTGATGCCTTACGTGTAGCAACTTTGGTTTTGTCTTGTAAAGCTTGTTTTTTTACATCTTCTAATTGGTTATCCCATCCTTTTGGTAATTTGCACGCCATAAAATCTTTAAAACCTGAATTATCTTCAGCTACAAAATTAACCCATTCTCTATATTCTTTTTGATTACGCTGCTGAGTGTTACGCCATTCAGTTAAAATATTTTCCGGAATTTCAAACGGGGCATAAGACCAATTTAAATTTTGACGCATGGCGTTTGTTTCTTCTTCCCCTAGAGGAGAACCATGACATTTTGATGTTCCGCATTTTGTTGGAGCACCATATCCTATTGTTGTTTTACAGGCAATTAAGGTCGGTTTATCTGATTTTTGTGCTGTTTCAATGGCCTTTCTAATATCATCATAATTATGTCCGTCAATGCTAATTGTATTCCAGCCTATTGCTTTGAAACGTTCTAATTGATTTGTTGAATTGGATTTATCTACTGTTCCATCAATTGTAATATTATTATTATCCCAAAATACTATCAACTTATTTAACCTTAAATGACCAGCTAAAGAAGCAGCTTCTTCTGAAATTCCTTCCATTAAACATCCGTCACCGGCAATTACATATGTATAATGGTTACATAAATTGTTGCCAAAACGTGCAT
>JAGCRL010000052.1 GCA_017964705.1 Alphaproteobacteria bacterium | reverse complement strand
TCGTCGCATTTTTCGATGATGTATTTTTCCATCTTTTCTTTATGCAGAACGGATTTTAATTGTTGGTTGGCTTGCATTTTCAAGAATTTATATCCTTTAAATGCGCCAAAAATTGCACCCGGAAGTGCTAAGATACCAAAGCTAATTATGGCGCCTACAACAGCCCCAATATTTGCACCCAGTAAACTAGCACCGAGAGCACCGAGAGCTACACCCCAGCCCGCTGCAACGGGGTTCATCACATCAAGAGCCGCTTCTACAACCACGTCTTGCTGATCTAATTTGGAAAACTTAGACATGTCTTAATCATCCTCACTTTGTCATAAGGGTATAAAAGCCTATGGAAGCAGCCTGCTTCCATATGCTCTTTACGAATTTGTTAAAAGTTATAATGTATTATTCAGCAGAGGAGGTCCATTCTTTGATTTGATCTTTGGAAGGAATCGGAATGTCTTTTAAAACGATCCGATGGGCTTCTTTAGACCAAAGAACCAACTTAATCAATTTCAGCTCGGAGCTATCGCCCAGCATGATGATTTTGAACTTACCAACGTTGATTTCAGAATTGAAGAAGTACTTCATGGATTCTCCGAATTCTTTAATATCGAAGTCGCCTTCTTTATACTGTTTCTCCAATTCATCTTCCATGTGTTCATATTCATACACAATGGATTTATCGCCCTTTTTGGCTTCCTTGAATATCCGTTCGGCTTCACCGATCAGGTATTCTTTGATTTTCGGATGCGCCAACATCTTATCAAATTTTTTGGTTGCTGCACGGTTAAACAGCATATATCCGCCAACAGCGCCGCTAAGACCAAGCACATGAGAAAGCACGTATCCGACGGTATCATTTTTTGCTTTATCTCCAAGCCACAGCCCAGCAAAAGCACAGGCTGCAGTAGGAAAGATTGTAGATAAGAACTGGCCAACAGCAGCAATCCAACCTTCCGATACAACCATATCTTCTTTCTTAGGAACCGGAACGGAACGAACAACCAAATCACCAGTCTTATCATCTTTAGTGCTAAAGAACAGCACTTTGATTTCCGTAATAGATTTAGCGTCGCCCATAGCAAACAGTTTATAACCGTCAACTTCAAACTGAGCTTCATTGATATAGCTCATAACGTTGGACATATCAATTTTCTTTTCAGCCCGTTTGACTTCCGAAATACGATTGCGATAAATATCGTCCGCATTCGGATGATCTTTGGTCAAAGTTCTATCCTTTTTCTTTTCTTCTTTAAAAATTGCGTCACATTCTTTTTTAATATAATCCGTAAATTCTTTTGTGCTGAGCAGCTTTTTGAACATCTTATCCGTTTTGGTGGAAATGATATGGTGTGCCACATCGGGAGCAAACCACATTGCCGGAAGACCGATCAACAGAGAAACACACGTTGCCGGGACTTCGGGCAAATACTTAAACGCGATACTGGCCAATCCACCAGCAGCTGCTGCGGCGGCACCCAATGCGCCAAAACCACCAGCAAGAGTAAGAATAAACTGGCCCCAGCCTTCTTCTACATAATTTAATTTCATTAAGGTATTTTCGACAACTATGTCGTGACCTTCAATTTGCGCAAATTTAGACATGTCTAAGTCACCTTTTCATAAAATTTTGATTTATAAGGATATATGAAAAAATCTACAACCCGGGAGACTCCCGGGTTGTAGTCTCTTTACAGCTTTGTAGATTTCTATTAAAAAATACAAATCTTCATGCCCCAGCAGGTAATGCTTTATATTTTGGAGCTTCAGGTTTCTTCGCCGGTGTATCTTCCTTTTCAGGACGTAATGAAACCGCACGAAGAACGGAGATATCATGATTTAAGACACCTACAATTAATGCCATTGCCGTAGATTGCTTATTAAATGCTAAGGATAAAATATTATTTTGAAATGTAGTCATCGTTTTCCATTTCTCAATAATGACCTTTGTACGCTGTTTTAATAACAAGCTTTTTGCTTGCAATTGCAAACACCATTTTTTGGCTTGTGCATAACTTCCTTTTTTCTTAGCACGTTTTTCTTTTTTCAATTTTTCTAACTGGTTGATGCTCATATCTAACGCATTTAATCCTTTACGAATTGCTTCCTCATTAAGAACATGGGTAGCAAATACTGTATTATCAGCAATCGCTTCAATTTTATTCACGATATCATCGATGACATCTAACTTATCCGGGTCAAGAATCAGGTCTTCGATTTCCCGTTCTTTAAACGCCGGCATCTTTTCTAAAAATTCGCTGATTTTATCTTTGATTTTATCAGCCCATTCACAAATCCAATCCCATAATTTCTTCGCTTTTTCCACGATGAAATTTTTAACAGCTTTCAGGTCTTCCGTAACCGGGACTTGAAAGGATTCCATCATCATGGATAATTCCATATTCATCGCGAGAAACGGATCGGACACTTCTAAGCAAGAAACAAACTTTGACATATTCGTTCTCACCTTTCTTATAAAATATTTTTCGTTTAATAAATGGTTGTAAGCATATTATTTATGCTTACAACCATTTCTACTGCAGCCCATTGAGCTTTTTGCAATTGCGTACATCCGATATGATCATAAAAATCAACTGATCGATTGCGGTCATAATAAAGTTAAATGCCGCCACGATGGACTGGATGTATTTATTTTTATCCGATATCATTTCCAGAAATACTTCATCTTCTACCGAATACAAAATACCGTTCATACGAGCAATTGAGGTAATCAT
>JAGCRL010000051.1 GCA_017964705.1 Alphaproteobacteria bacterium | reverse complement strand
TATTCCCGGAAATTTATATAATTTTCATCCCGGCTCACATGTCGGGCAGGGGACAGATGTAGCTATTCCTATAATTGTAGAAATATTAAATGATGTCATGCCGGAAGCAAAAAATACAACAGTCCTTCTGGAAACCATGTCCGGAAAAGGCAGTGAAGTAGGCTCCACTTTTGAAGAGTTAGCAGAAATTATCTCTAAAACCAAGCATAATTCTCCCAATCAACTGGGGGTATGTTTAGATACATGTCATGTCTATTCCGCTGGATATGATATTATCAATCGTCTCGATGATGTTTTAACAGAATTTGATAAGGTAATAGGGTTAAATCGTCTTCATGCAATACATTTAAATGACAGCATGACAGAGTTTAATTCGCATAAAGATAGACACGAACAAATAGGAAAAGGAAGCTTAGGCTTAGATGGGTTAATTAGGTTTATCAATCATCCGGCATTAAAAGGAATACCTATTAATTTGGAAACACCGAACGAACTTCCCGGATATGCTTCGGAAATATCGATTCTGCGCAAAAATTATAAACTTGATTAAAAGAAAATTTCTGAAACGATACCAAAGAAAACACCAAGAACATAAAGAAGTCCCAAAATACGTAAATTTTCTTTAGTGTTGGCATTAACCCGATAAAGCACCAAAAAACCTAAACCGGCATTGCTCAAAGTTCCGGCCATCATTGTTCCTAGCGAGATAGTATGCTCCAAATAAAGCTGTGTTAATAAAACAGATGGATAACAACTTGGAATAAGCCCCACTAAAGCAGCAATAAACTTGCTTAATATCGGCATACTTGTAAGCGCTGTATTAACAGTATTTTGCCCACCAAACATAAATACGACATTAATAACCAAAGAAAAGAAGAATATAAGCAAACTAATCCGCTCGGTATGTTTTAACGCAGATTTCCATATATTTTCTCTATCACCGCATTTGCATTTTTCACGCTGACAAAAAGCCCCAATATTAGGATCATTTTTACGAGTAATAAATTTATCTGGTAAAAAAGCATCTATCAAAATTCCGCTCACAATGGCAAAAGAAAGCTTAAGTAATAAAATTTGTGTAATTAAACCAATACCGATGCCTCCGGAAATTAATAGAGGAACCATTTCATCAGAAGTAGAAAGAAAAACAGCCATAAGTGCTCCCAGAGTAATCAACCCGGTAGCATAAAGGTTAGCCGCCGCAATAGAAAAACCGCATTGAGGAATAAGACCTAAAAATCCACCGGCTATAGGACCATATTTTTTAGCTTTCCGAATATAAATCATACTCCTGCGACTAAGTCTATGCTCCAAATATTCGAGCAATAAATAAGTCAAATACAGATAAGGAATAAGTGATAATGTTTCATAGAGAGCATCAACTAAAATATCCATTCCGGCAGTCAACATGCTTTTATCCTCAACAAAATTGAACTGGCGATACTTGTAGCAAATAATTATATGTTTTGCAACAAAAAAATAAAAGTGGAAGGCTCAAGACCAAGAGAATACAACAAAGTATCTCAAAGTTAAACCTTCCACCTGACAAGATGTTATGATCTCAGGGTGATTGCCCCCAAACCCTCCCATAACAACATATACAACAGCCTAAACTACTGTATAACAATAAAAGCAATCGCCTAATAAAATAAACACAAATAAAGAAATTTAAACCTAGACTTTATACTATAAAAAAAAGAGCTCAATAAAGAGCTCTTTTCAAGACTTAAAAAAAGTTTTTTAAGCGGCTTTCTCATCAAAGTTATAAAGCTCTTCCACTGTAACTTTCTTTTCTTTGGTCTGCACCTTAGAAAGCACGTAATCGATAACTTTTTCTTCATAAACCTGAGTACGCAAACGTTCTACAGCCTCTTTATTTTTCAAATAGAAATCAAAAATAGCCTTTGCTTGCATCGGGTAACGTTGAGCTTCATTCATAATAGCTTTATTAATATCTTCTTGTTTAACCTCAACCTTAGCCTGGTTGCCTACTTCAGCCAAAAGAAGACCGAGTTTAACTCTACGAACAGCAATTTCCTTATATTCTTTAAGCAAATCTTTTTCTTTCTTTTTCTTCTCGTCTTCATCAAGTTGATTATTCTTTTTTGCAGCTTCATATTGTTTAACAATAGAATCATATTCCATATCAACTAATTTAGCTGGAACTTCAAAGTTATAGTTTTTATCTAAAACATCTAAAAGAGCACGTTTTAACTTCATCTTAGAAGCATTAACATAATCTTGAGCAATTCTCTCTTTTACGTCTTTTTTAAGATCTTCTAAGTTATCTTTTCCCATAGATTTGGCAAACTCATCATTAATTTCGGATTTTTTAATTTCACGAATTTCTTTAATGGTTGTAACAAACAAAGCTTCTTTGCCGGCCAAATCTTTAGCATGATAATTTTCAGGGAAAGTTGCTTTAACATCAACCACATCACCAACTTTCTTACCGATAAGCTGATCTTCATAACCGGGAATAAATGAATTTGAACCAATTTCTAAAGGATAAGCTTCGCCTTTTCCGCCGGGAAATTCAACTCCGTTAATAGAGCCCACAAAATCAATAACGGCAATATCACCTTTTTTTGTTGCACGATTTTTTTCTACTTTAACCGAGTCGCGACGGCTTTCAACCATATAATTTAAAGCCTTTTCAACTTCTTCATCCGGAACATCAGCTACAACTTTTTCAAGTTTGATCGTAGAAAAGTCTTTAAGTTCAATTTCAGGCATAACTTCCATTGAAACAGTAAATTCAACATCTTTTCCTTCTTCAAATTTTTTAAGATCAACATCTGGTGTAAATACCGGACGCAATTTCTTTTCTTCTAAAAGATGGTTAACCCCGTCACGCAAAAGATCATCAAGAGCTTCACTCATTGCATTTGCTTGATATTTTGTTTTAACCATCGCAAAAGGCACTTTACCGGCTCTGAATCCGGCCATGCTGACCGTCTTAGCAATATGGTTTAACTTCTTCTCAACTTCAGCAGCAAAATCTTTAGCGCTGATAGTTACGTTATATTCACGGCTTAAGCCTTCAGATTTTAATTCCTTAATTTTCATTTGTCATCTCTTAAAAAAAATCCATCTGGTTAAAGATGGTGCGGATAAAGAGACTCGAACTCTTACAGCTTTCGCCACTGGAACCTAAATCCAGCGTGTCTACCAATTCCACCATATCCGCGGATTGCACAATAAATTTGGCAGAAGTATAACCGAGATTTTTATATAATCAAGTAAAAAATAGGTAAGAGTTGAGCTTTACCATAAATTAGCATTCAAATTGGTATAAAGTCTATAAATAGCATAATTAATATATTAAAAAGAGCCTCAAACTCTTCTATATAAGGGTTCCATTATCAAATTGAAAACCACGAAGCAAATCATTAATTAACATAGGTTGCTTCCCCTCACGCTGAATTTTGGTAATATTAATAGCATTATCTCCTGTGGTTATAACTAATCGTTTTTTCCCGTCAATAATTTTTCCTGGCGTGTCGGACATATCACAAACCTCTGCTTCATAAACCTTAAATCGTTCGCCTTTATACATAAAATACATTGCTGGGTAGGGATTGAATGCGCGAATTTTTGCCACAAGTTTTTCAGCTGCCATCTTAAAATCAATCAGACATTCGGTTTTATCAAGCTTTTCAGCATATGTAACCAAGCTTTCATCTTGTTTGATAGGGGTAATAGTATCTAAATTGGCTAAAGTATGACATAGCAAATTTGCCCCGATATCAGCTAAAGTATCATGCAAATCACCGCCGGTTGTGTTTTTATTAATCGGTGTTGCCTCTTGGGCCAATACATCTCCAGCATCTAATTCTAAAGCCATTTGCATAATAGAAATACCGCTTTGTTTATCTCCGGCTTCGATAGCACGTTGAATAGGGGCTGCCCCGCGCCAACGTGGTAGTAATGAAGCATGAACATTAATACACCCTTTAGGATACATATCCAAAACCGCTTGTGGTAACAATAAACCATATGCGGCAACAATGCCCAAATCTGCCTGATAGGAGCGCATAATTGCTTGCTCCTCCTCACTTTTTAGGCTTTTGGGAGTATGTACCGGAATCTGATGTGCCTCAGCCCACAAATGTACAGGTGTCTTATTAATGCGATTACCACGACCACTAACTTTAGGAGCTCTAGTATAAACAGCTAAAATAACATGCTCTTTAACTAATTTATCCAAAATAGGAACTGCGAAATCAGGCGTTCCCATAAAAACAATTTTCATTATTCTTCAAATCCAGCTTTTTTATAGTCAATTTTAATTTTGAAGTCATTAGCGTAACTATCCAGTGCCGCCTGAACCATATCAGAGAACCAATAAGTTTGTGCTCTGGTTTGAACTTCTTTCAAACTATCTTCTGTTAATTCATCCTCAAAATTAATAGTTTCAAAAGGTCTAGCTATAATATAGCTGTTATCAGGATGTTCAAATAGTTTAACGGTATCTTGTTCCGCTAAAAACAGTTCATTAATCTCCATATGGCTAAGGTTAGCAAATGTTTCATTACGATTAATTGGTGCCGAACGAAAAGCTTCTAAATCACGAGCCTTTGCGGCATCTGCAAGTTCGCTTCCATCTTCCACATCGGTAACAATATTATCGGCAATCTCTTTTGCAAGAGCATTCTTTTCTTGTACGGTCCACAACGCGATAATTTGATCACGAACTTGTTCTATTTCTGGCATATGAGCATCAGTAATTTTGGTAATTTGAGCAACCATAATACCGTTATCAAATTCTTCAGCAGATGTTGTTTCATCAAGTCCATAAGAGTAAATCAAATCATTAAATTCTAACGAAGCAGATAAATCCTTTGCAAAGTCAGGAACCTGAGAAATTAAAGTTTCTTCTGCAATATCAGATACTACAAAAGGTTCAACTCCAAACAAATTCGCCACTTCGTCTAAACCTTTACCACCATTAACTGTATCATCAATTGTCGCTCTGGCTTCTCGTAAAGCATCATACATATTTTCATTAGCCAGTCTTTCCATAATTTGAGCCTTTACTTCATCAAACACAGCTTCTTTAGCAGGAATAATGTTTTTTACCCTTACAACTTGGTATGTATCAGCAACAGGTAAAAGTTTAATTTCGCCTGACTGCATATCAAATACCGGCTCAGCCAAATCTTCGGCAAGTTCATCTTGAGCTACAATCCCTAAAGAAGGATTAGATGCATTCTCGGCTTTTAAGTCTGAAGCAATATCAGCAAAACTCTGACCGTTTTTCACGGCTTCCAAAGCTTTTTCGGCATTTTCTTTATCCATAAATACCAGTTGATCAATTTCTCTTTTTTCCGGTTGATCCAGTTCAGCCTTATTTTGCTTAAAATAATCTTCAGCTAATTCATCATTTGCTGCATATTTACGAATAATAACATCATTTGGGATAAATACAACTTTTGCTTCTCGTAATTCAGGCAGCATGAATGTTTCGCTAAAATCCTCAAAATATTGTTTAATTTCATCATCAGTGATTTGTCTCTCAATTTTAATATCTTTAGGAGATACAACAGTATATTTGAAGGATTTACGTAAGTTATCCATCTTATGCACAGCTTGGCTTAAAACATTTGGAATAGCAAATGGCTGCACCAAATCCATCACCATCATTTTCCGAGCCATGGCTCTTTCAATATTAGCAACATACTCTTGTTCACTTAAACCTGCAGATGAAAGATAACGTTTAAACAATTCGGGATGAAATTGTCCGTTTGCAGGATTCTTAAATTCAGGTTGGTTAGTGATAACTTGAGTAATAAAAGCTTTAGGAAAATAAACACCATACTTAATCATAGCCTGATCTAGCACGCTATCATTAACCAGTTGTTTTAAAACATTTTCCGTAATAGCTGTTTTCATTTCATCAGAAATTTCAAAATCTTCAGCGGCAAGATTTTTAACGGCATTAAGCTCTTTTTGCAAACGATAATTGTATTCACTTTGAGAAATGCTTTTTTTACCGACTTTAACAACGGTTTGGTTCTGACTTGCACTACTGATATATCCAGTAACCCCGAATAACGAGATAAAGCTGACGGCAACCGCAGCGGAAATAATTTTAAAAAACCAATTGTCTTTTGCTTTAGCTAATTTAGTTATCATGTTTTTCATCCCTAAAAAATAATCAGATTGTTCACTATTATAGATACCAAAAAAATTTATGCAATCTATATATAAACATGTTCAACATTTTTTTATCATTTTTTCTGTAAACAACTTCATTTTTGGCTGGACAATAAAAATGCTTATGATAAAAAGATAATTGTTATAATTTTAAGGAAAGATTAAGATGATAAGATAAACTTTATTTGCCGGCAACTGGAAAATGAATGAATTGTCAGCCGAAGGTGTTGCTTTAGCAAAAACGATTGCTCAAGAAGTTAAAAAAGCAGCACGTAAAGATTGTGAGTTTTTGATTTGTCCTCCATTTACATTGGTAGCTTTATGCAAAAAAGCAATTAGGGGCTCAAAGGTTATGTTGGGCGCACAAGATTGTCATTATGCAGAAAAGGGTGCTCATACAGGAGATATTAGTCCTGTTATGTTAAAAGACCTAGGCTGTCAATATGTTATTGTAGGGCATTCTGAACGTCGTACAAATCATAAAGAAACAAATGAACTGATAGCACAAAAAGCAGAAGCAGCAATTAAAGCAGGGTTAAAAGTAATTATCTGTATTGGTGAAACAGAAAAAGAACGTGATGCTGGTAAAACGATATCCGTTTGCACAGCACAAATTAAAGGCTCTGTACCATCTGTTTCCACCGGTGCAAATACAGTAATTGCCTATGAGCCTGTTTGGGCAATTGGCACTGGCAGAACCCCGACAACTGCAGAAGTTGAGGAAGTACACGCTGCTATTCGCAAAGTTATTGCTCAAAAATTAGGAAAAGCAAATGCCAATAAAATGCGCTTGCTTTACGGTGGCAGTATGAAACCAAGTAATGCAAAAGAATTACTGGCATTGCCAGATGTTGATGGTGGCTTAATCGGCGGTGCCAGCTTAAAAGCAGCTGATTTTATGGCCATTGCGGCTGCAAGTAAACAATAATCATAGAAGGAATAAAAAAATGGGATCAGTATTGTTAGTTATTTATTTGATGGTAATCATTTTGTTGGTGGTATTAATTTTAGCACAACGTAATTCCGGTAATGCACTAAGTGGTTTAGGCGGCGGTAATGGTGCAGACAGCTTTTTATCTGCCCGTGGTAAAGGAAATTTGTTAACACGCACAACAGCCGTTTTAGCAACCTTAATGTTCATTTTGGCTTTGGCTTTAGACTTGTATTATAAAGGTGATTCTAAGAAAGTAGAGTCCGTTACGGATATAGCTCCGTTGTCTCAGGCAGAACCGGCTACTCCAGCCGTTCCTAATGCAACAACTGCAGAAGCAACACCAGCTGAAAGCAATCCGGCTCCAGTAGCATCTGAAGCAGAGGCTGCAACAGAAGCAGAAACTCCTGATGCCCCAGCAGCTACAGAGCCAGAAGTAGAAACTCCTGATGTCCCAACAGCTACAGAGCCGGAAACGGAACAGGCCTCTCCGGAGGCATCTGAGCCACAGGTAGAAGAAGCCACAGCGGAATAAAGAAATGCATAAAACAAACTACATAAAGGCACCTTTTCAAGGAGGTGCCTTTTTCACTGTAAAATTAAGGTAAAAGGGTATAAAAATGTCTGAACTAAATCCAAAAACGAAATTTATTTTTATAACAGGTGGTGTTGTCTCATCCTTAGGAAAAGGATTAGCATCGGCATCTTTGGCGGCAATTTTACAAAGTCGCGGTTTTAAAGTTCGTTTAAGAAAGTTAGATCCGTATTTGAATGTTGATCCTGGAACGATGAGTCCGTTTCAACATGGGGAAGTATTTGTAACAGATGACGGAACAGAAGCTGATTTGGATTTGGGGCATTATGAAAGATTTTCAGGAGTCTCTGCCAAAAGAAGTGACAGCACTACAACCGGAAAAATCTATCAATTGGTAATAGATAAAGAACGTCATGGTGATTATCTTGGTTCAACCATACAAGTTATCCCTCATGTAACCAATGAAATTCAAAATTTTATTGTGAGTGACTTAGAAGATGAAGATTTTGTATTATGCGAAATAGGAGGAACCGTTGGTGATATAGAAGGGCAACCGTATTTGGAGGCGATTCGTCAATTGGCATATGATTTAGGGCGTGATCGCACAATGTTTATTCATCTCACTCTCTTGCCGTATATTCCGACAGCAGGAGAATTAAAAACCAAACCAACGCAACACTCTGTTAAAAAATTGCAAGAATATGGTATTCAGCCGGATATGCTGTTATGTCGTTCGCAAATGCCGATACCGGAAAATGAACGTAAGAAAATTGCTTTATTCTGTAACATTAAAGAAGAAAATGTAATTGCCGCCTTAGATGTTAGCAACATTTATCAAGTTCCTTTAGCATATTCCAAAGAAGGCATGGATAAATCAGTTTGTCGGTACTTCAAATTGCCTTGTCCAGATGCTGATTTAAGCCGTTGGGAAAAAATTGTAGATACAATTAGGGCTCCGGAAGGAGAAGTAAGAATAGCCGTTGTCGGAAAATATGTAAAATTATTGGAAGCATATAAATCTTTAGGAGAAGCTTTAGCCCATGGAGGAATAGCCAATAAATATAAGGTTAAAGTTAAATGGATAGATGCTGAAGAGCTGGAAAAAGGCAACGTTGATGATTGGTTGTCGGATGTAAGCGGTATTTTGGTTCCTGGTGGTTTTGGTCTAAGAGGAACCGCCGGAAAAATAGCCGCAGTCAAATATGCTCGTGAGCATCGCATACCTTTCTTAGGTATTTGTTTCGGGATGCAAATGGCCGTAATCGAAACAATGCGCAATGTTTTAGGTATTAAGAATGCCAATACAACAGAATTAGATGAAAATTGTGAAGCTGTAATAGGTTTGATGACAGAATGGGATAAAGATGGAGCTAAGCAGATTCGTCATAAAGATGGAGACTTAGGCGGAACCATGCGTCTTGGCGCATACGATGCTGTTTTAAAAGAAGGTTCCAAAGCAGCAGAAGTTTATGGTACAACCAAAATTTCAGAACGTCATCGCCATCGTTATGAGGTTAATATCAAATATAAAAGTCAATTAGCCCAAGGTGGAATGCTTATTTCTGGAACATCTCCGGACGGTAAACTGCCGGAAATTATTGAAAGACCGGATCATCCGTGGTTTATTGGTGTACAATTCCATCCAGAATTAAAGTCAAAGCCTTTTGCTCCGCATCCGTTGTTTGTGGAATTTGTAAAAGCCTCCATCAAACAAAGTAGATTGGTTTAATTTGTAATTAAAGTTGTAAAATAAAAAAAGCGTATTACTATCGCATTGGTATTAATAAGGAGAATTTCGATGAAAAAATGGGTAGAAAATATTAAAAGCAAATTAGAAAAGTTTAATATTGATCTAAAGCAATTGGTTTTAGGAATTATTATTTTATTGACGGCGATATTATTACTGTCTCTCTCGTTCTGTAATAAACAAGAGAAAATTCAAGAAAGTAATAAGATACTATCAAAAGAAATAAATACAACATTCAATCAAAAGGCTGTTGCAAGTGAGAAAAATATTCTTAAAGAAGATAGCGTTGAAGCTGCAATAGAAAAAGTAAAGAAAATCGAAGATTCGATGGACAAAGTGGTTATCAGCTTTATCACAACAACAGAGAAGAATTTTAATTATAAAGTTTATTATACAGAAGATAATGAATCAGAGTTTGATGAAGAACACTCTGTTACTTATCCCGGACAAGCTGGTATGAATAAATACAGCATTATTCTTCCTGTTAAAAAAATTGCACGGTTTCGGTTAAATTTCTCTGACAAAGCAGGTAAAGTAACCATCAGAGATATTTATATGGCTGGATCGCAAAAGGCAGATTTAAGTGATTTTACTAAATATGAGTTTTATCAGGTAGAAAATGTATCGCTTAATGCAGACAATAGCTTGAGTTTTGTTTCAAACACAACAGATCCTGCATTGCTATATACTTCTTCATTATTAGAAGAATAATCTGCTACAAAATCAAAAGAAGCGAGGTCTCATTCCTCGCTTCTTTTTTATATAAATTAAAAGTTAAACATCAACTCTATAAAACAAAAAAGAGAACTATAAATCTATCTCATCTTCATCAATCAGACGTTCTTTTAAAGTCGTTTTAACACGAGTAATACGCATATTGTAAACCTTAATTACTTCATAGATGCAATAATCATCTTCGGCAATATCACCAACCTTCGGCTCTCTTCCTAAGAGGTTAAATACATACCCGCCGATTGTACTTTCTTCATGTTCCTCATATGGAATATTAAGAATTTCACACGCATCCTCAACTAAGTAGATACCATCAAATTCCCAAACTTTTTCATTAATTTGTTTAACCGGTTCTTCAACTACATCATCATGCTCATCACGAATATCACCTACTAGCTCTTCCAAAATATCTTCCATAGAAAGCAAACCGGCAGTACCACCATATTCATCAACCACAATAGCCAAATGAATACGCTTTTTCATCATTTCATGTAAAACTTCAGAAATAGATTTATTTTCCGGTACAAACAAAATTTTTCGAACAATATGATTCAAAATATCCTTATGTTGCATTTCGTTGCATTCCAGCAAGTCACGAATATGTATCATACCCAAAATTTGGTCTTTATCTCCTGCACATAAGGGAAAACGCGTATGTTTATGTTGTTTAACAAAATCCATAACTTCTTCAAAGCTACTGTTTTGATAAATACATTTCATATCTTGCCGAGGAATCATGATTTCATGAGCAAAAATTTCTGAAAAACAAATAGCATTTTGAATAATTTCACTTTCTGTATCATCAATCACACCGCCTTTTTGAGAGGCATCAATAATAAGTTTGATTTCTTCTTCCGAATGAGCATCTTCATTTTCATCTGCTTGTTGGATACCCATTAATTTTAAAATCCAAATTGAAACGTGGTCAAAACACCAAATGATCGGGCGGCAAATCTTATCAAAAGAATAAAGCGGCACAGCAACCAACATAGCATAGCGCTCAGTATCCTGAATGGCCATAGACTTTGGCACAAGTTCACCTAAAACGACATGTAAAAGTGTAATAAAAGTAAAAGCAATACCAAAAGAAAGAGAATGCAACAACACTCTGTTTCCAACAAAAAAATCACCGAAAATATCTTCTAAAAGTCGTGCCACTGCCGGCTCGCCCAACCAACCTAAACCAAGGGAAGCCAACGTAACACCAAGCTGTGTCGCGCTCAAATATGTATTTAAGTGTTCATTAATATGTAGTGCAATTTTAGCACGTTTATTACCATCATGAGCAAGCTCTTCCAATCGTGTACGACGGATTTTAACAATAGAAAATTCTGAAATTACAAAAAAAGCATTACAAAAAACAAGAAATAAAACCAACAATAAGTTGATTACATAACTATATATCGGACTCATGTCTGTTATATTATTTTTTACCTCAATCTATTAAACATACAAAACATTTTATAATATATGTTTGTAAAAAGTCAATATGATTTTATAAAGAGGAAATATGCTTTGCAAAAAAAATCGCCTAAGGTTATTAGCCTTAAGCGGATTTTTTTATTTGATGAAGATCCTTATTGATTCTTCCTTAGGTCTTCGTAATGAGCCAAAGTCTCTTCTGTTGGCTTGCCATATTCATCGACTTTACCTTTGATAAAGTTTTCCTCCGGGCGCACGACCAAATATAGAGTGGCACAGGTTTTATTCGACAGACGACGACAAATGCGGACATTACGACCGTTAACAGAAACGAATTTTTTATCAGGCTGATCCGAAGGCGGGGTTATCCACACATCTCCACTTTGGGTGAAGCAATTAGGAATAAATTCCACTATTTCTACCAATTTTTTAACCTCTTCCCTTGTGGGTAATCTGAGGTCAAATCCATTGAGAGATGCGAACTTCTCAAGAAGCTTAGCTTTGTACGTGCTAATTTTGGTTTCTAGCTGGTCAAGACGAACTTTTTGTAAGTAACCGGCAAGATAGATTGTTCCGTCGATTTCAATTCCTATAAGACGATTTTTAGGTCCCATATTATAGGGCATGGAATATATCGTCCCAGATAACAGGTAAGCTGTTCCAAAAGATGGAAATTTTTCAACCTGATTTTCAAACCACCATTGGTATGCATTTGCGATACCAAATGCTTCTCTAGGCATTACACCGAAATGGCGTAAGGCTTTGAAGATGTTAAAGATTCTTTGATTCATTTTAATTTTTCTCGGCTTTAACGAGCGCGGCGAACATTAAGTTAATAATAATCCTTGCTGTTGCAAGAACCTGAAAATATCTTCATAATATAGTTGAGAAACTAGAATATAGACGAAAATTTTCGCAAAGTCAAGCGTTTTTTCAAATTTAAACAAAAGTAGACTGTCAAACTACACTTCAATCTTTTCTGCCATTTGCTTGCGTTTAAAGGCAGAATGAATGATAAGTTTATTAACACGTTCCACAGTCGCTTTGTCAAAACCGGCAGCAATAACATTGGCAATGCTTTCTTTTTCATCTACCAGTTTTTTTAGAATAGCATCCAACACAGGATAGGGTGGAAGACTGTTTTCATCTTTTTGTCCCTCTGCTAACTCGGCTGACGGTGCACGAGTAATAACTGCTTCAGGTAACACATAACCTAAGCTATTACGCCATTTAGCCAGATCAAAAATAGTTGTTTTATAAAGATTACCAATAGGTGCCAAGCCGCCGCAAGTATCTCCATAAAGCGTGCAATAACCGGTATAAATTTCAGATTTGTTACCGCAAGCAAGCACTAAGCCGCCCTTTTGATTGGAATAGGCCATTAAAATTTGCCCCCGCAAACGTGCTTGCAGGTTTTCAATAACAATCCCTTTAACCTCAGCAGCAAAAGACTGACTTAAGAATTGGATTTCTGCTTCAACCAATGGTTCAATATCAAGTTCTTGATAGTTTATATGATTAAGCTCAGCAATTTCTCTTGCAATTTTTAAACTTAAATCAGAGGTATATTTTGTTTTCATCATTAATGCGGTTACATTTTCTCCACCCAAGGCATCTGCCGCCAAAACAGTAGTTATAGCAGAATCTAAGCCACCGGAAAGTCCTAAGATAACATTATTAAAACCATTTTTTTTGCAATAAGTTTTAAGCCCTGTTTGCAATTTATTCCAAAGTCGTTTCATTTTCATCTCCCCACATGTTCTTGAATTAAATGATGTTGTAGATCAAACAGACTTTTTTCCAAACCAACTCCATAAATATGAGAATTAGCTAAACGCCTATAAGAACAATCAAGCTTATTCAAATTATCTTGTGCTCGTTGCCGCAATTTATATAAATCAAGTTCCGGTTTTTGAATAATTTTTCCATTTTTCACAACAGGTTGTAATAAAGAATAGGCTGTTTCTCCAGCCTTAAATTTAACAAAAGTACCATTTAAACTATTGAGGGTATAAGAAGTAACATCACGCGCAAGCTTACCATGACTAATAAAATTTGTATCAGTTGCTTTATAGATAATATCTCCCTCATATTTACCTTGGCGAACGATACGTAAAACATTTGTTGCACCAGGAACGGTGGTCTTACCTTCTGCAATTTTTATTCTGGGGCTGTTTAGATATTGTTTAGTTTTAAAAACACCACCTAATGCCGGTGTATCATAAGCTGTAACTAATTTAGTTCCTGCCGCCAAAACATCATAAGGAGCCTTTTGAACAACTAATAGATT